>NZ_JBBCIR010000018.1:0-64308 GCF_037189885.1 Paludisphaera sp. | reverse complement strand
GTCACCCACGAGGGGAGAAGGGGGGAAAACGATTCGGTTCCCAGCAGACGCCGGTTTTCCGAATTGGTAGGTGTTCCTCCGCCCGTCCCCGCGGCTCATTGCCTCGGCGCGGCGTTCGACTTGCCCAGCTCGACGGAGAGGACGACGTCCTTGCCGTCGCGCTGGACCGTCACGTCGACGACGTCGCCGGGCTTGTAGCGGCCGAGGCTCTCCATGTAGTCGTAGATCGTGCCGATGGGCTTGCCGCCGATCTCGATGATCGTGTCGCCCCCCTTGATCCCGGCCTTCTGCGCCGGGCCCCCCTCGCGGACGTCGGAGAGCTTCATCCCGGACTTGGACTCGTCGCCGTAATCCGGCATCACGCCCAGCGTCACGCTCATGCCGGACGAGGCCGATTGCTGACGCGCGCCGGCCTGCCGCGGGGTCGCCCGCGCGAACTCGAGGCGCGACGGCCGACGCAGCACGTCCAGCAGGATCAGCTCGCAGTAGTCGGCGATCCGGCCCATGCCGTCGTAGTTGATCCTGTCCGAGTCGTCGCTGGGGCGGTGGTAATCGGAATGGATGCCGGTGAAGGCGAACAGGATGGGGATGTCCTTGGCGTGGAACGACTGGTGGTCGCTGCCGCCGAACCCGTCGGTCATCCCCGGCACCTTCTTGATCTTGAGGCCGGTCCCCGCGCCCAGCGCGTCGACCAGTTCGCCCAGGCCCGGGGCCGTCCCGGTCCCGATCATCGTCAGCTCCCCGTCCGGGTCGAGACGGCCGACCATGTCGAAGTTGAACATGAACACGGTCGAATCGATCGGGAACAGCGGGTTGTCGACGTAGTGCCGCGACCCGAGCAGCCCGCGCTCCTCGCCGGAGAACGCCATGAAGACGACGCGGCGCGGGGGGGCGTCGGGGCGGGCGGCCAGGCGGCGGGCCAGCTCCAGCACCATCGCGGTGCCCGAGGCGTTGTCGTCGGCCCCGTTGTGGATGTCGGACGAGAGGAAAGCCAGCGAGCCCGAAAGCAGCCCGCCGCGGCCCAGGTGGTCGTAATGGCCGCCGATCACCACCGTCTCGTCCGCGTTCGGCCCGGAGCCCTCCAGCACGCCGATCACGTTCTTCGTCTCGATCCCGGGCCGGTCGATCGTGATCCGGCTCGTCAGCGAGACCCCCTTCAGCTCGCGCGAGCGCGGCTTCAGGTCCTGGTCGATCCCCTTCTCCAGCGTCGCGAGGTCCGGCTCGCCGGCGGCCTTCAGCAGCTTCTCGACGAACTCGCGGGTGACGTGGACGACGGGGAGCCTTGTGATCGCCTCGGGGCCGGCGGAGCCCAGGTTGAGCAACGCGTCCTCGTCGGCGCCCAGCCCGGCCAGGTCGTTGACGAAGATGAGCATCCCCGCGCCGTGCTGGAAGGCGTTGGTCGCCTTGTGGCGGAAGGTGGCGAAGTCGCTGGTCTTCCTCCCCTCGAAGGGGCTGGCGTCGTCGTTGAGCTGGGGCTCGCGGCGCAGGACGATCACCGCCTTGCCGGCCACGTCCAGGCCCTCGTAATCGTCGTACTTGAGGCCGGGGCGGTCGGCCGTGATGCCGTAGCCGGCGAAGACGATCGGCGCGGCGTCGACGGCCCCGGTCGAGCCGATCGCCAGCGCGTTGAAGTCGGCCCGGGGCGCGGCGGCGATCGCGGCGCCGTCGGGGCCCTCGGCGACGATCTCCATCGGCTCGCCGACGCGGGGCTGGCCGGTGATGGAGAACTTCTGGAAGTAGCCGTCGGCGCCGGGGGCGGGCTTGAGGCCCATCGCCTCGAACTGCTCGGCGATGTAGTCGGCGGCCGCCTCGATCCCCTCGGTCCCCGGCGCGCGGCCCTCGCGGGCGTCGTCGGCGAGGTACGACACGTCGGCCTTGAGCCGGGCCACGGCGGGCGAGACGGCCTCGCCGACCGGCGCCTGCGCCCACGCGACGGCGGGCGCCATCCCGAGCGCCGACGCGACGACCGCCGCCATCAAGTACCGCCCCATCCGTCCCTCGCGATGACTCATCCCGCCAGTCCTTTCTCGGTGCCCCGGTCGCCTGGACGCTACGATTCTCGGCTCCCCCCGCGGCCCGGTCAAGCCGTCGCCGGGGCCCCCGCGACGCGTTGCCCCCTCCCCCGGCCGCCGTTACATTGGGCTTCGGGCGATCGGAGCGGTCGCCCCTCGCGACCGGAGAGGAGCGACGACATGGGCGAAACGATCCCGAGGCGGTTCGGCTGGTCCCTCGCGGTATTGATGCTGGCGGCGGGCCTCGCGCCGGCCGCCGACGTCGACCCGGCCGCCCCTTCCACGGTCACGATCCACGAGCGCGGAATCCGCCTCGACGCCGCGCTCCGCGCGCTGAGCGAGCAGACCGGCAACGCGGTCGTCGACCTCCGCGAGCGCCAGGGGGCCGAGGCGACGAACCCCGCGATCGACCTGGATCTGGAGGCGGTCCCGTTCCTCCGGGCGCTCGACGAGATCGCCGCGAAGGCCGGGGTCGCGGTCACGCCGTCCACCGGCGAACGCGCGCTCGGGATCGTCCCGGGCGGTGGCGCCGGGCCGCCCGTCGAGTACTCCGGCCCGTTCCGCGTCTCGATCAATCGGATCTTCCTCCAGCGCGACTTCGAGGCCGACGCGACGACGGCGAGGATCACGCTGGCGGTCGGCTGGGAGCCCCGCCTCCGGCCGATGCTCCTCACGTTCAAGGCCGGCGGCGTCGAGGCGACCGACGACCGGGGCCGCGCGGTCAGGCCGCAAGTGCCGACCGAATCCGGCGGCGTCGGCTTGTACCCGGATTTCCCGTCCACGGAGGTCGAGCTCAACCTCGCCGCGCCCGAGCGATCGGCCGCGAGGCTCGCCACGCTGCGATTCCGGGCCGAGGTGATCTTGCCGACCGACATCCAGACGTTCGAATTCGCCCGGCTCGACCAGGACACGACCATCCGGCAAGGTCGCCTCTCGGCGACGTTGCGCGGGGCGCGATTCGACGAGGGGACATGGACTCTGCCCATCATCGTGGACTATCCCCGCGGAGCCCCCGAACTGGAGAGCTTCCGCCAGGGCCTCTTCCACGACTGGATCCGGCTCGTGAAGGCCGACGGGACGGAAGCCGGGCGGAACATGGGGTTCGCCATGCCCGAGGAGGTCGACGGCCGGCGCGGCTTCGAGTACCTGTTCACGGACGTGCCCGGCGACCCGAAGGATTACCGACTGATCTACGAGGCCCCCGGCGCGATCGTCGCCGTGCCCATCGACGTCACGTTCAAGGACGTGGCCCTGCCGTGAGACGGCCGTCCTGAAACGCTCTTCCCCCCTGGTGGGGGAAGACAGACTCCGAAGGAGTCAGATGAGGGGGAGCCCGCCCACGGAGTTCCGGATTGCGAGACCCCGCCCTGGCCCTCGGCCTGGGAAAAGCCCCTTTGAACTCCGGAGGTCGTGTCGCTCGTCCCCCCCTCATCCGGCCCTCCGGGCCACCTTCCCCCTCCAGGGGGGAAGGCCGTTGGGGTGGTCGAAACAGGAGGCTTCACCCGGCTCACTCGCCCCGCGGCTTCTTGAACTCGGCGCGCTCGATGCCGTACTTCTGGAGCTTCTGCGTGACGCTGCGGCGCGAGAGGCCGCTGTGGCGGGCGGTGCGGGCGACGTTGCCGCCGTGCTCGGCCATGACGCGGCGGAAGTACTCGCGCTCCACCTGGCCGACCAGGTCGTCGAGCAGGTCGGGGAGGCGGGCGTCGATGTCGATCGGGTCGGGGCCGGCTCCCCGGGCCGCGCGCGGGGCGACGGACTCGGGCAGCAGGTCGCGATGCAGGACCGATCCCTCCGCCATCGCGACGGCCGACGCGACGGCGTTCTCCAGCTCGCGGACGTTCCCCGGCCAGGAATGCTGGGAGAGCGCCTGCATCGCCCCGCCGTCGATCCGGGCGATCGGGTTGGCCGGCGAGGCGTGCTTCTCCACGAAGTGCGTCGCCAGCAGCGGGATGTCCTCCTTGCGCTCGCGCAGCGGGGGGAGGTCGATTCGGACCACCTTCAGGCGGTAGTACAGGTCGGCGCGGAACCGGCCGGCCCGCACCTCGTCCTCCAGGCGCTTGTGGGTCGCCGCCACGATGCGGACGTCGACCTTGATCGGATCCCGGCCTCCGACCCGCTCCAGCGTGCCGGACTGGAGCACGCGCAGGAGCTTCACCTGCATCGCCGGCGAGATGTCGCCGATCTCGTCCAGCAAGAGCGTCCCGCCGTCGGCCCGCTCGAACCGGCCGATCTTCCGCCGCTCGGCCCCCGTGAACGCGCCGCGCTCGTGGCCGAACAGCTCGCTCTCCAGGAGGGCGTCGTTCAGGACGGCGCAGTTGAGGGCGACGAACCGCCCCTTGCGGCGCTCGTTGACGGCGTGCAGCGCCTGCGCGACCAGCTCCTTGCCGGTGCCGGTCTCGCCGTGGATGAGGACGGTGGAGTCGACCTGGCCGACGTGCTGGATCAGGTCGAAGATCCGCCGCATCTTCGGGCTCTGCGACAGCATCGTGTGGAAGCTGTAGCTCCCGCGCAGCTTGTTCCGGAGCTGGGCCAGGTCGTCGATGAGGCGGCGACGCTCCAGGGTCTTCGCCACGACGGCGCAGAGGTGGCCGGGCTGGCAGGGCTTCCGGAGGAAGTCGTCGGCGCCGGCCTTCATGGCCTGGAGGGCCTCGGAGGCGTCGCCGTAGGCGGTCAGGACCACCACGCCCACGGGCACGCGGCGGTCCCGGATCGCCTTGAGCAGCTCGAAGCCCCCCATGTCCGGCATGCGGAGGTCGGTGACGACCAGGTGGAATTCCCCCTCCTGGAGCATCTCCAGCGCGGTGGCCCCGTCGTAGGCCGCCTCGATCTCGTAACCTTCCGGCTCCAGGACCTGGCGGAGGTAGTCGCACCCCAGCTTCTGGTCGTCGACCGTGAGGATCCGGCGCTTCATGGGTTCCATCCTCCCGCCGTGTGGCCGCCCCCCGCGGACGGATCATCATCCGTCGATTGTGGCGCGTCGAGGGCCCCTTGGGAAGCCCCGACCCCGCCGGCGACCCGGCGGGCGGCCCCCCGCGGGCTCAGCGGATCGGCGCGGCGGTCCGGGGCGCGGCCTCCGGCTTGGCGGGCGTGGAGCCCTTCCGCGAGCGGACCTTCTCGGCGCGCTCCTCCAGCACCTCCTGCACGGCGTCGCGGACGGCAGTGGGGCTCACGAAGGGGAGCACGCGCGTCCGACGCCCGCCCTTCAGGGCGACGACGACCGGCTTGGCTTCCGGGTCGTTGGGGGTCAGCGAGTATTTCTTGACCTGCTCCTCCTCCCCGCCGTCGTGGGTGATGACCTCAAGCGTCAGGCGGGTGGAGGGCCTCGCCGGGTCGTCGGCGATGGGCATGATCCGCACGGTGTAGTCGCCGTCGAACCCCCGAGGGCAGACGTAGATCTCCTCCGGGCGGCTCCCCTTCCCGTCCTTCACCAACGCCCCGCCGAAGACCGATCGCGGCATGTCGCGCGAGACCGTCGCGCCGAGCGGCTCGTCGACGATCAGGTCGTAGTCGGCGTTTCCGTCCCAGGTCAGCCGGATGTACAGGTCGCGCGACTCCGAGGCCGTCAGCGCCGCCGACAGCTTCTCGCCCTCCTCGCGGCGGCCCTCCTCCTTGAGCGAAGCGGCCAGCGCGCCCGCCTTCCTGGACGCCTCGGCCCGGAAGTACTCGTCCTGGCCCGGCCAGCCAAGCGACAGGAGCCGCTCGACCGAGTCGGCCATCCGGCCCGGGTCTCGGACCTTCTCGGCCAGCATCATCGACATCAGGACGGGCTCGGCGCGGTGGGGGATCTTCTCCGTCGCCTCGTCCAGCAGCGCGCCGACGCGGTCGGTGTGCCCCTTCAGCAGCAGCTTGTCCGCCACGCTGACCAGGTGGTTGGGGTTGTGCGTCCGCTGAGCCATGTCGGCCGCGGCGTCCAGCGCCTTGTGGACGTCCTCCGGCTTGCCGCCGTTCATCTCGATCGCCAGGGCGAGGGCCTCGTACATCCAGAACTCGGCGCTCCTGGGGCGGTTCTGGAGGTAACCCAGGAGCGCCGCGTGGACCTCCCTGGGCTTGCCGCTGGCGTTGAGCAGCCGGACGGTCTCGTGGAGCTGGTTCGGGGTCTCGTCGTGCTTCTTGAAGTAGTTCGACCAGTAGGCGTAGGGGTCGCCGGAGGTGGAGGGCCGGGCGGTCGGGCCGCCGGTGATCGGGATCAGCCCCTCGCGCGGCGAGGGCGAGGGGCGGACCCTCGGCTGGTCGTCGGCCTTCTTCGAAACGCCGGCGGGACCCGGGGCCTGGCGGCCGGACGGATCCCGCGCGTCGTCGGTCTTGGGACGGGGACGGTCAGCCCCCAGCCCGCTCAGTTGCTTTTTTTTTGCATGAGGGCGTCGGCCGGGTCGTCCTGGGCGGGGACGACCGGGATGGACATCATGCCCATGCCGCCGCCCATGCCGCCCATGCCGCCGCCCATGCCGCCCCTCATGCCGCCGCCCATGCCGCCCATGCCGCCGCCCATGCCGCCCATGCCGCCGCCCATGCCCATGCCGCCGCCCATGCCGCCGCCGCCCATCATGAGGGAGCGCGGGATGAGGGCCAGGTCGGCCACCGGGTAGACGCGGATGTCGGTCTGCTGGTCCTCGGACTCCTTCGACGTGATCATCAGGAACCCGTCATTGACCGTGAAGGTCAGCCCGAGCTGCCGCAGCATCAGCCGGAGGGTCGTCCGCAGGGGGACGCCGTCGAGGTCGATGGAGACCGGCGAGGTCATCGTCTTGTCGGCCTCCTGCAGGCCGATGGGGTCGACGTAGATCGGGATCCCGCTGTCTTGCGGCGTCTGGGTCGCCTGCTTGACGTACCGCAGCACGTCCTCCAGCGGGGTCTCGTTGGGGAAGTTCATCGCGAGCGGCTCGTCGAGCTTGGCGATGATCTGCTTGGTCTTGGGGTCGCGGTCGAAGACGTCCACCGCGTTGCCGTAGCGGGCGATCCGGCGCTCCGACATGGTGCGGAAGAGGCTGGCGTCGGGATACTCGATGACCTTGTTGTCCGGGAACGGGACGGCCGCGCGGGCGACGTCCTGCATGGTCATCATGAAGCGGTATTCCTTCAGCTCCTCGAACTGGGTCTCCTGCGAGAGGAAGCCCATCGTCGTGGAGACGAACATGCCGGCGTAGGGGGCCGGATCCTCGTCGCTGTACGGCAGGGTCCCGCGGTGCATCAGCGAGCGGGCGTGCTGCGCCATCATGCGGGCCTCGTAGAACGGCGCGGTGGCCAGGGTGATGTTCCCCATGCCGCCGTTGTAGAGGGTGTTGTAGACCCCCTCGCCCATCAGCGCGTCGAACTGATCCATCATCGCCTTGATGGTCTCTTCGTTGCGCTCGAGCTGCGACAGCCCGCGGTTGCGCTGCTCGGCGGCCGAAGCGATCCGCTGGCGCTCGATCCGCTCGTTGACGATCCGCTCCTCGTTGCGGAGCAGGTCGATGTACTGCGCCTGCAGCTCGCGCTGGAGGGAGTCGCGGACGGACTGCGGGACGTTCCCGGCCGACTTGACGACGTTCCGGGCGAGCCGGTTGGCGTCGAGGGCGGCCTCGATGCGCCCCTGGTCGGCCTGCTGGCGCGCCGCCGTCATCCGCTGGCGGATGTCGCTGGTGAGCTGCTGCCGGGCGATGTCGTCGATCCGCTGGGATTCCTCGAGCGTGGCCCGGGGCCCGGGGGCGGGGGCGGGGCCGGCGTCGGGGATCGCCGGGGGGGTCGCCTGGGCGGGGTCGACGGCCTCCGGCGGGGCCGGCTGGCCGAGGTCGTCGTCGGCGGGGGCCGCCGGCTCCTGCAGCGCGATCCGCTCGACGAGCCGCCTCCCCGCGGCCTCGGCCTCCTCCAGGCCCCGGGCCGCGTCCGCGTCGCCGGGGGAGAGCTCCAGCGCCTTCTGGAAGAAGGAGCGGGCCATGCCGACGGAGCCGTTGGCCAGCGCCTGCCGGCCGGTGTTCGTCAGTTGTTCGTGGAGGGGCGGGGCGACGTCGTCGCCTCGCGCCGCGGCCCCGGACAGCAATACGCCGCCCAGGGTCAGCAGCCCGGCGCCTTTCCACAGTCTCGCGGTTCGGGGCATGTTCGAGGATCTCCAGCAGAGGTGGTCACCGGCGCCTGGACCGGCCTGGGCGCGCGGGCGTCAAGTCTTCGCAAGTGGCGGATTCGCCCGGCCGCCGGCGAACGCCGGCGCGGGGCGATCCGGTGATGAGCCTGGGCCGGCCGGCGCCGCCCGGCCGCGCGACGCGGGGCGTCTCGCGGCGGGGGTGTCCCCGGGGGTTGCCGTTCCTCGGTGTATCCACGCATTCCATGGGCGGTTCGATGCCGGCTCGATTCGGATCGGATCGTCGACAGCTATTATGCCACACGGTTTCGGCCGCGGCCAAACCGGGAGGCGACCCGGCGCGGCCGGCCCGAAGGGGCGTCCCCACCCTAGACGCTCGCCGCGCCGGATTTCTTCGGCCCGCCCGCGAATTTCGCCAGGCCTCCCCCCCCTCCCCGATTTTGACAATCGTCGCGGGGCGTCCTAGTGGTTGAGCAACCGGACGTAACGCGGCCGAAGGCGGTCGCGGGCCCGACGGGCGCAAAGAGGCCGCCGCCCCCGCGGTGGAGGTGATTGATGATGGACGACGCCCAGAACGACCCCAAGCCCCCGGCCGGCTCGTTCGATTTCTCCGCCTACCCCCCCAACACGGTCTTCCACGAACGCCGGGAGGGGAAGGACCGCCGCGACGCGAAGGGACGGGCCGCCAAGCTCGTCGAGGCGCCCGTCGACGCCCGGCCCCCCCGCGTCGTCGAGCGCCGGGAGAAGAAGGAGCGGCGGAAGCGGATCGACCCGACGACCTTCGAAAAGCAGTACACCGACGACGAGCTGGAGTTCATGAACGCCATGCAGCGGTTCAAGGAACTCTCCGGCAAGTCATTCCCGACCTACGCCGAGGTCATCAAGGTCGCCGTCAACCTCGGGTACCGCAAGGTGATCGACGACACGCCGCCCCCCGTCTTCGACGAGCAGGCCAGCCTGCTGCTATTCACGAGGATCGAGCAGGAGGCATGAAAGCCGGGCGCGGGCGAGGGGCCCGCTCCGCGACGAACCCGCCGCCCCGATCGCGCCCCCGCCGAGGCGGCGCGATCGGGGCGAGGCGAGCCGGGGGCCATCAGGACTTGACCTGGGTGGTCCCGTCCTCGTCGATGGCGATCTCGACGTAATTGGACCCCGAGGTCACGTCGACCTTGAGATCCGAGGTGGAGGTCTGGTTCAGCTTCGTCGGGATCGTGATGCGGAAGACCTTGCCGGACTTGTCGGTGTAGGTCGAGTCGTCTTCCTTCTTGGCGCGGGGGGGCGTGGTCCCGGCCTTGGCCTTCGCCATCATGTACTCTCGCGGCGACTTCTCCGGGTCGGGCATCGCCGCCTGGTCGGCCTGGGCGAGCTCCTCAAGGCCGATGATCGCGACGCGATGCGCCCCGATGACGGCCCCGTCGCCCGGGTCCTCCGTGGAGAGGACGAAGTCGCCGTCCTTGCCGATCGAGCCGGCGGCCGGCGGCGCGTCCGGGTTCTCGGGCTGGAACATGATCGTCCCGAACGTCACCGGCTCGCCCTTGTAGGTGACCTTGCCGCGGACCTTGGCCAGGCTGAGGCCGTTGCCGGATCCGCAGCCGGTCGTCGCCAACGCGATCGCGGCGGTCGCCAGCAGGGCCGCGGCGGTCGCGAGGGGCTGGATTCGCATGTTGTCGGGCTCCGTTCGTTTGCCGTGGGTGGGGTCGGGGTCGCCGGCCCGCCCCTCCCCTCGGGGCCGGGGGCGGGCCGGAGGAGTCCGATCGGGGGTCAGAAGGCGTCGGCCGAGATGACCTCGCCGCGGTTGCGGGTGCTGGCCGCGGCGTAGGTGCGCGGGTTGATCGACTGCTTGATGAACTTGACGGAGCCGTCGGCGAAGGCGAAGTTGGCCCCGCCCGGGTGCTTGCTCTTGAACGCGAAGTTGTAGACCTGGTTGCGGAAGCAGTGGGTCGCGACGACCGACGTGATGTACTCCACGCCGCAGACCGTGCCGTCGGTCGGGTCGAGCTGGCCGTCCTTCAGGTTGGTCTTCCAGTTCAGGGGGATGATGGTCCCGCCGTAGGCCCCGTGGCCGTTGGTCCACATGAGCTGGCCGTTGTAGTTCGGCGAGTTCTCGCCGGCCAGCATGGTGTTGCTCGTGCCGTCGGTGCAGCTGGCCAGGGTGGTGACGGCCCCCGAGCTGCAATCGCCGAACATGCCGGTGAAGGTGTTGTTGCAGCCCCAGTAGGTCCCCGCGGCCTGCGTCGAGTAGACGTCGAACAGCGGGTTGCCCGTCTTCTGGTCGCCCCAGCTGGCGACGTAGTTCAGCGGCGCGGCCACGTACGCCGAGCCCAGGTCGTTGATGTTCGTCCACTTGCGGTCGTCGAACAGCCGGTTCGAGTCGTCGGACGGGCAGAGGTACGTCGCGATGATCGACCGGTAGACGGTCGAGTTCTGCGGGCTGGCGTTCCCGCCGTTGCCGATCGAGAAGTTGGCGGCGTTGTGGATGTTCACCTGCTCCATCTGGGGCAGGATCATCGCCGACCAGGCCCACCACGAGCCCGTCCAGGTGCCGGCCTCGACCAGCGACCCCGGCGGGAAGCTGCCGACGGTGTCGTGGTAGTTGTGCATGGCCAGGCCGATCTGCTTCAGGTTGTTGACGCACTGCGAGCGCCGGGCGGCCTCGCGCGCCGCCTGGACGGCCGGCAGGAGGAGGGCGATGAGGACGGCGATGATCGCGATCACCACCAGCAGCTCGATCAGGGTGAAGCCGCGTCGGGCTTCGGTCGCTCTTCCGGGCATGAAGGACTCCTTCGGGTAAAGAAGGGGATGACGAGGGAAGCGAGGCGACGAGGGGGGGCCGCCGCCGGCGCGTGGCCGCGCGGCGACCGCCCCGGCGCGGGGGTCCGCGCGGGTCTGATCGGATGGCTGAGAGGGCGCCCGCCGCGCCGGCGGGGCCGGATGACGGTCAAGGGGCGGACGAGGCGAGGCGAGTCGAGGCGGGACGGCGCGACCCCGCGTCAGGTGATCTTCTCCTTGAGAAGGCGGACCGCCGCGGCCAGGTCGCGGCCGCGGAACGATTCGACGAGGGCCCGGTGCTCCTCGTGGATCTCCATCGCGTCGGCGCTGAGCTTCTGCGTCTTGCGGAAGTGGGAGCGGATGCGGCCGACCAGGGTCTCCCAGATGATGATCAGGTCGGGCTGGCCGGCCCGCTCCAGGAGGCGGCGGTGGAACGCGAGGTCGGCCTCGGCGATGGCGTGGTAGTCCAGCCGGGCGCAGGCGTCGCGCATGCGGTCGAGGATCTCGCCCCAGGCGGCGAAGTCGGCGGCGTCCAGCTCGTCGAAGACGAGCCGCAGCGCGTACACCTCGACCGTGCGGCGGATGGGGATGATCAGGTTGCGGATCTCGCGGGGTGCCTCGGGGGCGACCACCGCGCCGCGGCGGGGACGGCTGATGACCAGGCCCTGGGACGAGAGCTTCTGGAAGGCCTCGCGCACCAGGCCGCGGCCGACGCCGAACCGGCTGGACAGGCCGGCCTCGGTGAGCCGCGACCCGGCCGCGAGCCGGCCCGTGAGGATCTCTTCCCGCAGGGTGCGGCTGACCATGGATTCGGAGTGGTCGTCGGCTTCGGCCGTCATGGTTCGGGGCTCGCGATGAGATGGGCCGGTCTTGCGAAAGATCTGGCGAGTGGCGACGCCGCCTGCGGCGACGGCCTGGAATGTAGGCGATCGTCCCCGGATTGTCTACAATATAATCGACCCCGGCGCCGGTTTTTGTAGACATAATTCTTGGGATTGTCTACAATCGCGGCGACGTGACGGGCCGGCGACGGCCTCCAGAGGCTTCAAGGACGGGAGGAACCCATGTCCCATCATCGCCTCGTCCCGCCGATCGGGGCCGCCCTCGTCCTGGCGCTGGGCCTGGCCCTCGCGCCCGCTCGGGGCCAGTCCCCCGCCGCCGTCGAGGACTTCGAGACGCACATCCGCCCGCTGCTGGTGGAGAAGTGCCAGTCCTGCCACGGCCCCGAGAAGCAGCGGGGCAACCTCCGGGTGGACTCGCTGGCGACCCTCCTGGAAGGAGGCGACCTGGGGCCGGCCGTCGTCCCGGGAAACCTGGAGGAGAGCCTGCTGATCGAGGCGATCCGGCGGGAAGGAGGGCTGGAGATGCCCCCCGACGCCCCCCTCTCGCCCGAGCAGGTCGACGCGCTGGAGCGCTGGGTCGCCGCCGGCGCCCCCTGGCCGGACGACGGCGCGCCGGCCGTCGAGACCCGCAAGGAACTCTGGGCGCGGCACTGGGCCTTCCGGCCGATGGCCCGGCCCGAGCCCCCCGCCGCGGGCGAGTCGTCGTGGATCCGGACCCCGGTCGACGCCTTCGTCGCCGCCAGGCACGCCGAGGAGGGTCTTTCCCCCTCCCCCGAGGCCGATCGTCGCGCGTTGATCCGGCGCCTCTCCTACACCCTCACCGGCCTGCCGCCGACCCCCGCGGAGGTCGCCGCGTTCGTCGCCGACACCGACCCGACGGCCTACGAGAAGCTCGTCGACCGCCTGCTCTCCTCGAAACAGTATGGCGAGCAGTGGGCCCGCCACTGGCTCGACGTGGCCCGCTACGCCGACACCAAGGGCTACGTCTACGGCCGCGAGGAACGCTTCTTCGTCCACGCGCCGGCCTATCGCGACTGGGTCGTGGACGCGTTCAACGACGACATGCCGTATGACCGGTTCCTCATGAACCAGATCGCCGCCGACCAGGCCGAGCCCGAGGACCCGTCCTCGCTGGCGGCGCTCGGGTTCGTGACGCTCGGCCGGCGGTTCCTGGGGATCACGCACGACATCATCGACGACCGGATCGATGTGGTGACGCGGGGGACGATGGGCCTGACCGTCTCCTGCTCGCGCTGCCACGACCACAAGTTCGACCCGATCCCCACCGCCGACTATTACTCGCTCTACGGCGTCTTCATGAATTGCACCGAGCGACTCACGCCGCTCGACGAGCCCTCGGGGAGCGAGGCGGAGCGAGCGGCGTTCGAGGCCGAGCTGAAGAAGCGGGTGGACGCCCTGGAGGCGGGCGTGGCCTTCGCGCGGGAGGAGGCATCCCAGCGGATCCGGGCGCGGGTCGCGGACTACCTCTCGGCGCAGCTCGACCTCTCCGCGGTCCCCCCCGACGGCTTCGACGTGATCCTCTACGCGGACGACATCGTGCCGGCGTCGATCCGCCGCTGGCAGGCGTACCTCGCCGCCGCGGCCGAGGCCGACGACCCCATCTTCCGCCCCTGGCGCCGCCTGATCGCGCTCCCCGAGGCCGACTTCGCCGCCAGGGCCGCCGCGGCGCTCGCCGAGCCCGACGCCCCCGGCGCGACCCCCACGAACGCCCGCGTCGCCGCCGCGTTCGCCTCGCCGCCGGCCTCCATGGCCGAGGTCGTCGAGCGCTACGCCCGGCTCCTCGGCGACGTCGATCGCGAGTGGGAGGAGGCGCTCAAGGCCGACCCCGCCGCGACCGCGCTGGCCGACCCCGACGCCGAGGCCCTTCGCCTGGTCCTGCACGAGCCCGACCGGTCCCCCTGCTGGATCCCCGACGAGCCGATCGTGACCATCGAGGCGTTCCTGGACAACAACCAGGACGTCAAGCTCTGGAACCTCCAGGGCGAGGTCGACCGCTGGCTGATGCAATCGCCGAGCGCCCCGCCGTACGCCTCGGCGCTGGTGGACCGGGCCGAGATCCGCGAGCCCCGCGTCTTCAAGCGGGGCAACGCCGCCAACCCCGGCGACCTCGTCCCGCGGCGGTTCCTCCAGGTCGTCGCCGGCCCGGACGCCCCGGACTTCGAGCGCGGCAGCGGCCGGCTGGAATTGGCCCGCGCCATCGTCGACCCGGAGAACCCGCTCACGGCGCGCGTCTGGGTCAACCGGATCTGGGCCCACCACTTCGGCGCGGGGTTGGTCCGCACGCCGAGCGACTTCGGCGTCCGGTCCGAGCCCCCCAGCCACCCCGAGCTGCTCGACTGGCTGGCCCGCCGGCTGATCGACGGCGGCTGGCGGACCAAGGAGATCCACCGCCTGATCCTGCTCTCCTCGACCTACCGCCAGCGGTCGAACGGCGGCGGCCCCGACGACGAGGCGGCGGCGCTCAAGGATCCGGAGAATCGGCTCCTCTGGAGGATGAACCCGCATCGCCTGACGTTCGAGGAGGCCCGCGACTCCGCCCTCGCCGCGACCGGCGAGCTCGACGCCCGGCTCGGCGGCCGGGGGACACCCCTCTTCGACGGCCCGGAGAACCTCAGGCGCACGCTCTACGGCGTGGTCGACCGCCAGTTCCTCCCCGGCGTGTTCCGCGTCTTCGACTTCGCCAACCCGGACCTGCACATCCCCTCGCGGAGCGAGACGACCGTCCCGCAGCAGGCCCTCTTCGCCATGAACCACCCGTTCCCCGCCGCCCGCGCGCGGGCCCTGGCCGCCCGGCTCCCGGAGGGGGACGACGACGCCATCCGCGACGCCTTCCAGGCCGCCTTCCAGCGCGACCCGACCGACGACGAGACGGCCGCCGCGCGGGAGTTCCTGGCCGACGCCGCCGCGACGCCCCCCCCGTCTCCCCCCGAGGAGACCCTGGCGTGGTCCTACGGCGTCGCCGCCGTCGACCCGGCCTCGGGGCCGTCGAAGGACTTCCGCCCGATGCCCGCCTTCGACGGCAAGGGGTGGGGCGGCGGACCGAACTGGCCCGACCCGAAGCTCGGCTGGGCGCGCATCACCGCCGAGGGGGGCCACCCCGGCGACGACCTGGCCCGCTCGATCGTCCGCCGCTGGACCTCGCCCATCCGGGGCGTGGTCGCCGTGGAGTCGACCCTGGAGCACGCCCCCGAGGTCGGCGACGGAGTGCGCGGGTGGCTCGTGTCGAGCCGTCGCGGCGTCCTCAAGTCGGCCCCGGTCCACGCGGCGAGGGTGGACTTCCACGCCGACGCGATCGAGGTCGAGCCCGGCGACGCGATCGACTTCGTGGTCGACGTCCGCGACGCCCTGAACAGCGACCAGCACCTCTGGGCCCCGAAGATCCGGCCGACCCGGATCGACGCCGGGCCCATGCCCTCGGGGGGCGTCTGGGACGCGGCCCGCGACTTCCACGGTCCGGCCGCGTCCGGCCTGGGCCCGCGCGAGTTGCTCGCCCAGGTCCTCCTGATGTCCAATGAATTCCTGTTCGTCGACTGATCGCGACCCTGGGTGGGAGCCACGACATGCCTGACGACGCCCTCTTCCGCACGCCGACCAGCCGCCGCGAGATGCTCCAGCGCTCGGCGATGGGCCTGGGCGCCCTGGGGCTGGTGGACCTCCTCGGGGCGCGAGACGCCCTGGGGGGGCCGGCCGCCTCCGGGGCCGACGCCGGCGACCTCTCGCCGCGCAAGCCGCACTTCCCCGCCAGGGCGAAGCGCGTCGTCCACTTCTTCCTCAACGGCGGCCCCAGCCACGTCGACACCTTCGACCCCAAGCCGGCCCTGACGAAGTACGACGGCCGGGCGATCCCGCTCGACCTCCCCACCGAGCGCAAGACCGGCGCGGCGTTCGGCTCGCCGTTCAAGTTCAAGCGGTACGGCGAGAGCGGCCTGGAGGTCTCCGAGCTGTTCGCCCGCACGGCCGAGTTCGCCGACGACATCGCCGTGATCCGCTCGATGGTCGCCCAGGTGCCGAATCACGAGCCGTCATTGATGCTCATGAACTGCGGCGACTCGGTCCTCCCCCGGCCGAGCGTCGGGGCGTGGGTGCTCTACGGCCTGGGGACCGAGAACCAGAACCTCCCCGGCTTCGTCGCCATGTGCCCGAGCGGCTACCCGGTGAAGGACGCCGAGAACTGGGCCTCCGGCTTCCTGCCCGGGGCCTACCAGGGGACGTTCGTCGACCCCCAGTTCGCGGACGTCGACAAGCTGATCGAGAACATCCGAAGCCCTCACGCCTCGTCCGCCACCCAGCGCAAGCAGCTCGACCTGCTCCGTCGGCTGGCCTCGGAGCACCGCCGCGAGCGGCCCGACGCCCGGCTCGACGCGCGCATCCAGTCGTTCGAGACCGCCTTCCGGATGCAGGTCGAGGCGGCCGACGCCTTCGACGTGGCCCGCGAGCCGCTCCCCGTCCGCGAGATGTACGGCGACACCGTCCACGGCCGCCAGACGCTCATCGCGCGCCGGCTGCTGGAGCGCGGCGTGCGCTACGTCCAGCTCTGGCACGGCGCCGGCCAGCCGTGGGACGACCACGCCAACATCGTCGCCAACCATCGCAAGCTGGCCGGGGAGATCGACGGCCCGATCGCCGCGCTCTTGACCGACCTGAAGCGGCTGGGCATGCTCGACGACACCCTGGTGGTGTGGGGCGGCGAGTTCGGCCGGACTCCGACGGTGGAGCTGGACGGCGGCGGCAAGTCGGCGCTCGGGCGAGACCACAACCACTACGGCTTCACCGTCTGGATGGCCGGCGGCGGGGTCAAGGGGGGGACGGTCCACGGGGCGACCGACGATTTCGGCTTCCAGGCCGTCGAGGACACGGTGACGGTCCACGACCTCCACGCGACGATGCTGCACCTCCTCGGCTTCGACCACGAGCGCCTGACCTATCGCTACGCCGGCCGCGACTTCCGCCTGACCGACGTCCACGGGAACGTCGTGCGGCCGATCCTCGCCTGATCCCCCCGACCCGACTCGACCCGACCCGAAAGGAAGCCGACCCGACCATGACGCGCGTCGTCGCCCGCCCCGACAAGCTGGACCTGGACTCCCCCGGCCGCCGCGACTACTGGGTCGCGCTGGAGCACGACAGCATCTGGGGCGATCACCTGATCCCGCTGACGGTCTGGGTCGGCCCGGAGTCCGCCGAGGGCCGCGGTCTCGTCGCCTTCGGCTCCAACCACGGCAACGAGTACGAGGGGCCCGTCGCCCTCAAGCACCTGACCCGCCAGATCCGGACCGAGGACGTCCGCGGGCGGATCATCCTCGTCCCGGTGCTCAACCCCTCGGCCTTTCGCTCCGGGACGCGCGAGAGCAAGCCCGACGACGGCGTGAACCTGAACCGGGCGTTCGTCGACGGCGCGGGGACGACGCCGGCGCTGGCCGGGATCACCCACCGGATCGCGGCGTTCGTGCGGGCCCACATCTGGCCCCGCGTCCACGTCGTGATCGACCTCCACTCCGGGGGGGACGTGGCCCGCTTCTCGCCGTGCGCCAGCTACCACCCTGTCGAAGACCCGGACCTCGCCCGCGAGATCGACGAGACGGCGCGCTGGTTCGGGACGCCCAGCATCATGGTCTACCAGAACCAGACGCCCGGCCTGCTGCCGAGCGAGGCCGAGCGGCTCGGCAAGATCACCGTCGGCACCGAGCTGGGCTGGGGCCGCGCCGTGAACCTGGAGGGCGTGCGATACGGCAAGCACGGCGTCCTCGCCGCGGCGATCCGCCACGGCCAGCTCCGGGGCGAGATCGAGCCGATCGCCCACCACCGCGACGGCACCCAGAAGGTCGTGGAGATGGTCGACCGCGAGTGCTTCACCGTCGCCCCGTTCGACGGCCATTACGAGCCGCTGGTGGAGTGCGGGACCGTCGTGAGGCGCGGCGACACGGTCGGCCTGCTGCACGACTTCGACCACATCGACATGGAGCCCTGGCCGGCCGTCGCCGGCGTCGACGGCGTGGTGCTCGCCCAGGCGTGGGCCGCCCCGGTCCCGCGTGGCCAGCACATCGTGGTGGTCGCCCGAGTCGTCGGCTGAGCCGCGTCGAATCGAACCATCCTCTCCCGTTCCCTTTACCCTTTCCCTTCCCTCTCCCCGATCCCGACACGAAGGACCGAACGGACCCGTCCATGAAGATCACCGAGATCGTCTGCCAGATCCTCCGCATCAAGAACGTGGAGGCCAAGACGGCCAGCAGCCAGGATTCCGTGCTCGTTCGAGTGCGCACGGACGAGGGGATCGAGGGCATCGGCGAGGCCGACTCCTCGCCCGAGATGGTCAAGGCGGTCATCGACGCCCCGTTCAGCCACAACGTCGCCACCGGGCTGCGCCACCTGCTGATCGGCGAGAACCCGCTGGAGACCGATCGCGTCTGGCAGAAGATGTACCGCCGCACCATGTACTGCGGCCGAAGCTCCACGACCATCACCGCCATGGCCGCCATCGATATGGCGCTGTGGGACATCAAGGGGAAGAAGTACGGCGAGCCGATCCACCGGCTCCTCGGCGGCAAGCGGCACGACCGCTTCCGCGCCTACGCCTCGATCCTCTTCGGCAAGGACGGCGACCAGACCGCCGACATCGGCAGGCGCTGGATCGACGCCGGCTACACGGCGGTGAAGTTCGGCTGGGAGCCGATGGGCCAGAGCGAGGCCGTCGACCGCGACCTGGTCGTCGGCGCCCGGAAGGGGCTGGGGGACGACGCCGAGCTGCTGATCGACGCCGGCTGCGTCTGGGACGCCCGCACGGCGCTCGACCGGGCGAAGGCGTTCGAGCAGCAGCGGATCGGCTGGCTTGAGGAGCCTCTCCACCCGGACGACTACGAGGGCTACCGCTGGCTCCGCGACCGCTCGCCGGTGCCGATCGCCTCGGGCGAGGAGGAGTGCGGCCGGCAGTCGTTCCGCCCCTACATCGACGGCCGCTGCCTGGACGTCTACCAGGTCGACCTGTCGCGCAACGGGTTCACCGACGCCGCCTACATCCGCCAGCGGGTCGAGGAGATCGGCGCCCGGCTCTGCAACCACTGCTACACCAGCCCGGTCACCGTGGCGGCGAGCCTGCACTGGCTGTCGACCTGCCGCGACGCCTTCCTGTTCGAGGACTGCGTGGAGGACTCGCCGCTGCGGCACGAGCTGACCCACGAGAAGATCCAGGCCGTCGACGGCTGGATCACCGTCCCCGACGGCCCCGGCCTGGGCGTCACCATCAACGAGGACTTCGTCCGCTCCACGCTCGTGAGCGAGTCCAAGTGACGGCGGCGGCGACCCCCGCCGTCGACTCGCCCTCGGACGAGCGGCGGCGGAACCTCCGGGTGCTGGGCTTCGTCTGCACCCTGTCGATGATCACCTATCTCGACAGGGCCTGCTTCAGCATGGCGCTCGGGCCCATCGCCGGCGAGCTGGGCCTGACCGATCCCTCGCAGCTCAAGTGGGCGATCACGGCCTTCGCGATCGCCTACGCCGCCTTCGAGATCCCCGCCGGCGCCATGGGCGACCGCCACGGCGCCAAGCCGATGCTCATCCGCATCGTCATCTGGTGGTCCGCCTGCACGGCGCTGACCGGGCTGGTCGGCCTGAAGGTCGGCGGCGCGGTGATGGGGGGCGTGGGGACGCTGATCGTCCTCCGCTTCCTGTTCGGCGCCGGCGAGGCCGGCGCGTACCCGAACATCACCCGCGCCCTGCACGACCGGCTCCCCGCCCGGAGCTGGGAGACGGCGCAGGGGCTCGTCTTCATGTCCGGCAGGCTGGCGGGGGGCCTGACCCCCCTGCTCTGGGCCCTGCTCGTCGGCGGGACCGCGTCGGCGGCGCCGTGGCTCACCTGGCGCGGGGCCTTCCTGCTGTTCGGGGCGATCGGCGTCGCCTGGGCGATCGCCTTCCGTTATGGCTTCCCCGACCGGCCGGCGAAGGTCGCCGGACGCGAGGTCGAGGCCCGGCCGTCCCACCATTCGGGCGTCCCCTGGAAGGCCCTGGCGACGAGCCGGACCCTCTGGGCGCTCTGCGTCATGTACCTGCTGGTCAATTACGCCTGGGCGTTCAACCTGAGCTACCTGCCGACGTACGTCGAGCAACGCTTCGGGATCGGCGCCGACGACCGGATCGGCGCGATCTACAAGGGGGCGCCGCTCTGGGTGGGGGCGCTCGGCTGCCTGCTGGGAGGGCCGGCGGTCAACGGGCTCGCCCGGCTGCTGGGCGACCGCCGCCGCGCCCGACGGGCGCTGGGGGTTTCGGCCCTCTCGCTCGGCGCGGCCTGCTGGTGGGGCGCGCTCGGGGCGAAGGACGTCCACTCCTACTGCATCCTGACCGCGCTCGCCGCCTTCACCATCGACCTGACGCTGGGCGCCTGCTGGGCTTCGTGCCAGGATCTGGGCCGGGGTCACGCCGCGACGACGGCCGCCTGCATGAACACGGTCGGCACGCTGGGCAACGCCCTGGCCGGCTGGCTCACGGGGACGCTGGTGGAGGGCTCCATCGCCGCCAGGGCCGCCTCGCTCCAGGTCGCCCCCGCCGGCCTCGCCGAGGCCGAGAAGCGGGTCGCCGCGATCGCCGGCTACGAGTCCGCCTTCGTGACCTACGTCGCCGCCTTCGTCATCGCCGCCTCCTGCTGGCTCCTCATCGACCCGAGCCGCCCCCTCGTCCCGGACGATCGCGAGTCGGATTCGCCCGCCCCGATCGCCTGAGGCCGTCGCCATGACGTCCTTCCCCCCTTGCGGGGGAAGGTGGCCCGAAGGGCCGGATGAAGGGGAAGCCAAGCAGGCGGGGCCCCGGGATTCGCGACGGCCGCTCGGGCGGGCCGCCGAATTCCAGTAGCGCCTCCGCTCGCCGTCCCCCTCTCCTGACCGCCTCGCGGTCTGTCCTCCCCCGCGAGGGGGGAAGACGATCATAACGGCCTTCCCCCCTTGAGGGGGAAGGTGGCCCGAAGGGCCGGATGAGGGGGGGACGAGCAAGTCGGCCGCCGGGGTTCGCGGGGGCATATCCGCCTCCGACGGCTCGCGCGGTGCCGCGAACCGCGAAACTCCGTGGGCAAGCCCCCCCTCATCTGACCGCTTCGCGGTCTGTCTTCCCCCTCCAGGGGGGAAGATCGTCGTTGGCCAGGTCCGCCACGACTTTGTCCTCCGCCTGGACTCCCCATCAATTTCGCCACTTCCTTCGGATTCCTGAAATCCGACGAGGCCCCCGCGCGATCGTATCCGGATGAGGTGACGGGGCTCCTTGACAATTCGACCGTCGGAAAAAGCCAGGGCCGCCGCGCGCCCGTCGGCATGCGACCGCCGCCCCGAGGGCCGACGTTCATGATCGTCTCGCCCCGCCGACGCGGCGACCGCCGGGCGTCGACCGTGGCGAAAACTCGATTCGAAAACGACGAACGAAGCCAACTCGAATTCGACGTAAATGCAATCCTCGGGATGGCCTTGCCGCAATTCTCGCGGAAACCGCGCGCGACGAACGAAGCCACGGACGGCGCTGGCGGGCGGAGGCGGGCGGGGTCATGCTGGTCGGCTGTGAGTCGAGGTTTTCGACGCCTTCCCGGGGTTCCCCCTAAGAAACCACGGGCTGGATCGTGGTCTGGTATGTACGGGAACACGTCCTTCTTATCGAGCACGCCGATGGCAGGTGAACGCGACCCGGACGACGACGCGTGGGCGCGCGACGCGGTCTCCCGATTCCAGGGGCCCCTGTCGCTCTACGCGCGACGCCTCCTCAACAACGACGCCGAGGCGGCCCGCGACGTGGTGCAGGACGTCTTCCTGCGCCTCTGCTCCCAGCGCCGCGAACGCGTCGACGGCCATCTGGCCGAGTGGTTGTTCACCGTCTGCCGGAATCGGGCGCTGGACGTCCTGCGGAAGGAGCATCGCATGACCCGATTGCACGACGAGCAAGTCGATCGCTGCCTCAGCCCGGCCCCCGGGCCGCACGACGTCGCCGAGCGCCACGACCTCGGGGCGCTCGTGCTGACGCTCCTGGAGACCCTCCCCCCCAACCAGCGCGAGGTCATCCGCCTGAAGTTCCAGAACGGTTTCTCCTACCAGGAGATCAGCCGCATCAGCGGCCACAGCGTCTCCAACGTCGGCTACCTGATCCACGCCGGCATCAAGACCCTCAGAGGCCGCCTGTTCGACAACCGCGCCGCCGGCGCGGAAGCCTGAACGGCCCGCCTTCAATATAGATAGGAGAGACCGGACATGAACTTCGACCTGGACGACCCCCGGCTGACCGCGTTCGCGCTCGGCGAACTGCCCGATACCGAGCGCCCCGAGATCGAGAAGGCCCTGGCCGAGCGCCCGGACCTCGCCCGCGAGGTCGAGGAGATCCGCCAGACCGCCCTCCTGCTGACCGAAAAACTCCACGACGAGCAGGCCCGCGAGGCCGTCGCCGCCCCCCCGCTCAAACTGGTCTCCGAAGCGCCCCGCAAGGCTCGCTTCTGGCGGCGTTATCCGTGGATGACGGGAGTCGCCGCGCTGGCGGTCCTCGGCTTCTCGACGAGCCTGCTGACGGCCGTCGTGTTCGTGAATCAATCGCGCTTGACTTCGCGGGGCGTCGCCCAGCGGATCGAACCGGACGGCGACGCCGGGGAGAGGTTCGCGAGGGCGGCCCGCCAGCCGCAATTGTTCGGCGAACCGGCCGGCCGCCCGGCCGAGCCCGCCCCCAAGGTCGTCGCGTCCGCCCCGGTCCTCGCTCGTCGGGATGGCGTCCAGCCGGCGAGCCCGGCGGCGGAGGCGCCCCAGCTCCCCGCCCTCGCCTACCATGACCAGGCCCAGACGCGTGGGATGATGGGCGGCGCCCAGGCTCCAGGCCAAGGGGACCAGCCCATGTTCGGGGGGGGCATGGGGGGCATGATGGGCGCCGGAGGAATGCAAACGGGGCCGGCCTCGGCCAACCAGGCCGGCCAGGCCATGATGGGCGGATTCGCGCTCCAGCCGGGACAGCGGACGGCCGGGGGGATGCCCGCCGTCGCGGTGAGGAACCCGATCGCCCGGAACCAGCCGGCGGCCGCCGCGAGGTTCCGGGACGCGACGCCGTCGCGGCGAGAGGCCGAATCGCGCGCCATGAGCGTCGCCGAGTCCGCCCCCCCCGCCGCCGTCGCCCTCGCCCTGAAGGATCGGGACGGGGAATTCGAGAGCGAGACGCTGCCCGCCGACAGTCTCGCCGTGGTCGACGCCGAGCGGAAGCTGGAGCAAGCGGCGAAGCGACCGGCGTTGGACGTCGCGGCCGAGCCGGCCCCGGTCGTGGAGGAGAACCCCTTCGTCCCGACGAGCCGCGAGGCGGCCTCGACCTTCGCGATCGACGTCGACACGGCGTCGTATTCGATCGTCAGGCGGTCGCTGATGGAGCAGAACCGGCTTCCGTCGCCGGCCGAGGTGAGGATCGAGGAGATGATCAACTACTTCCCCTACCAGGACGCCCCGCCGCCGGCCGGGAGCCCCGACCCGTTCGCGATCCACGTCGAGGCGGCCCGCTGCCCCTGGAACGCCGCCAACCGCCTGGCCCGCGTCGGGATCATGGGCCGGCCGATCGGCGACGAGGCGCGCAAGCCGAGCAACCTCGTCTTCCTGGTCGACGTCTCCGGCTCCATGGACCAGCCCAACAAGCTGCCGCTGGTGCAGTGGGGCCTCCAGAAGCTGGTGGAGCAGCTGGGCGAGAACGACCGCGTGGCGATCGTCGTCTACGCCGGCTCGTCGGGCCTGGTCCTGCCTTCGACCTCGGCGATGAACAAGCCGATGATCCTCTCCAGGATCGAGGAGCTTCGCGCCGGCGGCTCGACCAACGGCGGCGAGGGGATCCAGCTCGCCTACGACCAGGCCGCGGCCGGCTTCATCAACAACGGGATCAACCGCGTCATCCTGGCCACCGACGGCGACTTCAACGTCGGCCTCACGGACCAGAATGACCTCGTCCGGCTCGTGGAGTCGAAGGCCAAGGGCCAGAAGCCGATCTTCCTGACGGTCCTCGGCTTCGGCATGGACAACCTGAAGGACGGCACGCTGGAGAAGCTGGCCGACAAGGGGAACGGCCACTACGCCTACATCGACCGCCCGGAGGAGGCCCATAAGGTGCTGGTCGAGGAGATGGGGGCGACGCTCGACGTGATCGCCAAGGACGTGAAGATCCAGGTCGAATTCAATCCCGAGCGGGTGAAGGCCTATCGCCTGATCGGCTACGAGAACCGCGTGATGCCCAACCAGGACTTCCGCGACGACCGCAAGGACGGCGGCGAGATCGGCGCGGGGCACCACGTCACGGCGCTCTACGAGTACGTCCCCGCCGAGGCCGCCCCCGCCCCGCCGGCCGGCGGCGGCCCGTCGCCCGCGTCGTTCACGGCGCGGCTCCGCTACAAGCAACCCGAGGGGGACGCCGCGACGGAGATCGAGCGGCCCGTCGTCGACCGGGGCGTCGACTACGCCGACGCCTCGAACGACTTCAAGTTCGCCTCGGCCGTCGCCGGCTTCGGCATGATCCTGCGGCACTCGCCGTCGGTCGGCTCGCTCACGCTCCCCGGCGTGCTGGAGCTGGCCTCCCCGACCCTCGCCCACGACCCCTCCGGCTACCGCCGCGAGTTCCTGACCCTGGTCGAGCGGGCCCGCGACATCCAGACGCCTCAGCTCGCCGCCCCGCCGAGCCCCTGAGAGATCGGGGCAACCACCCGGAAAGCCGACGGGCCGATCGTCCGACCATGGGACGGTCGGCCCTTCGCGTATCCCCCGGGGTTGCCAGGTCCCTTCACAGACCATCGGGACGAGAGGACAACCATCCGGCATATTTCGCCTTGAGGGCGTCGCGGGCTCGGGTGGATTCCAGGATCACGTCCATCCCCCCGTCGTAGGGGTGGAAGAGCCACCGACAGTCGGGCGGCACGATCATGACGTTGGCGACCTCGCCCAGCGCCGCCAGCCGGAGGAGAGGGTCGAAGAGGCCCGGCCTCCAGCTCCATCGACTCGCGCGGACGTGCCAGCGGGTCGGCTCGATGAAGCCCTCGTCCAGATCGTGCATCGCGACGTCTCGCCACGGCCGCGCTTCCCGGTCGAACTCCCGCGTCGATTCCTCGTCGCGGCCCAGCTCGATGGCGCCACCGGGGCCGGAGTGGCAAGTCGTGAGGAGGACGGCTTGCGACCCCGAGCCGAGCAACTCGCCAAGGACGCGGTTCTTTCGGCCCAGGACGATTGCGAGTTCCTCCTCGTCGGCGGGGTAGCGTTTCGACTCCGGCAGGGCGTGGAACCGGACCCACCGCGAGGGGAACGCCGATCGCAGGCGGTGCGCCACCGGATCGCGGCCGGGAAATTCGCGGGACCAGGCTTCCAGCATCGCCCCCCTCCCGGCCGCGTCAGTTCGCCGGCACGACCGTCAGCCGCCCGGCCTGGGAGACGATCTCATAGGGCTTCCCCTGGGAGTCGTCGGTCGGCGCCCAACGCGACGAGGCGTAGACGCTGTTGACGTCGGTGATCTGGATGACGTCCCGGCGCTCGACGATGTCGAAGCTCACCTGGAACGACGGGGCGCTGTCGAGCGGGCCGCCGTAGCGGGCGTAGTAGACCTGGCTCTGGCCCGGCGCCAGGGTGAAGTTGGAGAACGCCCCGTTCTGATAGGTCGACGCCGACACGCTGAACGTGATGGTCGCCAGGGTCGCGTTCTTGATGGTGATCAGGCCGTAGTTGACGTTCACGGCCGGCGGCGCGGGGCGCCAGTTGAGCCTACCCCCCTGGTTGCCAAGGAAGCCCGCGCCAACGCCCGGGGTCAACGGCCCCCGAGGGCCGGGGGCGGTGACGCCGGGGGTCCGGGTGGGGACCGGGCGCAGGGCGTTGTTGTTCCCGCGCAGGGCCGGGTTCTCGACGCGACGGGCGCGGAGCGCCGCGGCCCGCTCGGCGAGGATCGCCCGCATCGAGGGGAACGCGGCGGGCGGCAGCCGCTCCTCCATCGTCTCGCCCCAGGGTCGGAACGTCCGGGATCGTCGCGCCTTCATCGGTCCGCCCTCGTCGTCTCGGTGTCGCGTCGTGGGGTCAACATCCAGCAAGTCTTGCCGCGCCTCGCGTGGATGTCGAACGCAACCCGATTTTCTCGCGCCGAGGGGCGCGCCGACGAGGGCCAATCCCGGATTATTCGCGGACGTGGCCGTCGCCGTGGACGACCCACTTGGTGGAGGTCAGCTCGCGGAGGCCGCAGGGGCCGCGGGCGTGGTACTTGTCGGTGCTGATGCCGATCTCCGCGCCGAGGCCGAGCTGCCCGCCGTCGTTGAAGCGGGTCGAGGCGTTGACCATCACGGCCGAGCTGTCCACGCCGGCGACGAAGCGGCGCGCCGCGGCGAGGTCGCGGGTGACGATCGCGTCGGTATGGGCCGAGCCGTGCCTCGCGATGTGGTCCATCGCCTCGTCGATCGAGTCGACGACCTTCACCGCGAGGATCTTGTCGAGGAACTCGGTGTCCCAGTCCTCGGGCGAGGCGGCGTCGGCGTCGGGGACGATCGCGCGGGCCTTCTCGTCGGCCCGGAGCGAGACGCCGGCGGCCCTCAGCGCCTTCGCGGCCCCGGGGAGCCAACCCTTGGCGACGGCCGCGTGGACCAGCAGCGTCTCGGCGGCGTTGCAAACCCCCGGGCGCTGGGCCTTGGCGTTGACGATGATCCGGGTGGCGACGTCGGGGTCGGCGGCCTCGTCCACGTACACGGCGCAGATGCCGTCGTAATGCTTCATGACGGGCATCCGGGCCTCGGCCACCACGCGCCGGATGAGGCTCTCGCCGCCGCGCGGGATGGCCAGGTCGATGAACTCGGGCAGCCCCAGCAGCGCGCCGACGGCCGCGCGATCGGTGGTCGAGACCAGTTGGACGGCGTGCTCCGGCAGGCCGTTCGGGGCCAACTCGTCGGCCAGCACGCGATGGAGGGCGCGGTTGGAGTGGATGGCCTCCTTGCCGCCGCGGAGGATGGCCGCGTTGCCGCTCTTGACGCAGATGGCGGCGGCGTCCACCGTCACGTTCGGCCGGCTCTCGTAGATCATGAAGACCACGCCCAGCGGGACGCGGATCTGCACGGCCTCGATGCCGACGGGCCGGCGGCTGGACCGCACGACCTCGCCGATCGGGTCGGGCAGCGCGGCGACCTCCAGCAGGCTTTTCGCCATCTCGCCGATCCGCCTCGGGTTGAGCGTCAGCCGGTCGATCGCCGCGGCGTTGAGCCCCAGCCCCGGCGCGGCGGCCACGTCGAGGGCGTTGGCCTCCAGCAGCTCGTCGGCGCGGGCCTCCAGCGCGCGGGCCGACGCGGCGAGCCAGGCGTCCTTGGCGCCGGGGCCGGCGGTGGCCAGCGACCTCGCCGCCCGTTTCGCCTTCGCGGCCATGTCGCGACATAGGGCGTCCACGTCGCCCGCCTCCGCCCCGCCTTCGATCGTCACGCCCGTCCCCTTCGCCTCGGTCGCCATCGCTTACTCCCAGCCCCGGATCTCGTTCCAGACCTTGATCGCGTCGACCATCGGGCCGACGTCGTGGACCCTCACGACGTTCGCCCCCAGGGTGCAGCCCGCGAGCGAAGAGACGACCGACGCCGTCAGCCGCTCGGCCATCCCCTTGCCGGTCATCGTCTTGAGGAGCCCCTTCCGCGAGATCCCCAGCAGCAGCGCCCGGTCCAGCGTGGCGAATCGATCCAGCCGCCGCAAGAGATCCCGATTGTGCTCGTACGTCTTGCCGAACCCGATCCCCGGATCGATCGCGATCCGACTCCGCGGGATCCCGCGCGACTCGCACCAGCGGATCCGCCCCGCGAGGTAATCGAAGACCTCGCCGACGACGTCGTCGTACCGGGGGTCGTCCTGCATCGTCTGGGGGGTGCCTTGCATGTGCATCACGACGACCGCCGCGCCGGCCTCGGCGGCGACCTCGGCCATCCGATCGTCGCGGAGGCCGGAGACGTCGTTGATGACGCAGGCGCCCGCCGCGAGGGCCTCGCGGGCCACCTCGGGCTTCATCGTGTCGATGGAGATCGCCACGCCCAGGCGCGCCAGCCGCTCGATCACCGGCGCGACGCGCCGGATCTCCTCGGCGACCGGCACGACCTCGGAGCCGGGGCGGGTGGACTCTCCGCCGACGTCCAGGATGTCGGCCCCCTCGGCGGCCAGGCGCTCGCCGTGCGCGACGGCGGCGTCATGCTCGGCCCATCGGCCGCCGTCGGAGAAGCTGTCGGGCGTGACGTTGACGATCCCCATGACCCGAGGGGTCGGGCCGTCGACCAGCACGCGGTCTCTCGATTCCCAGATGGTGGACAAGGCGGTCTCCGGCGCTCTCTGGCGGCTGGCTAGCTCGCCCGCGTCATTGCAGGTCTTCCTCGGTGTACCAGGGCTGCTCCATCATATCCACGATCTGGGCGGCGAGTCGCTGGCAGGTCTGGTAGGTGGACGTCAGGGCGGTCTCGCCGACCTCCGGGACGAAGTTGAGCGTCTCGGAGATGATGGTCGGCTCGCGCCTCTTCTCGGCCTCCGTCGGCGGGTTGTGGACCCAGTTGACGCTGGCGTTGATGGTCCGCGTGAGCTGGCGCGGGAGGTTGAACGGGTTCTCGACCAGGACGTTCTTGTCGACGAAATTCACCGAGCCGGTCAGGATCGTGTCGGCGTTCTCGACGTCGTCGACCAGCCGGTAAGGCGTCCGGCGCATGATCTCCTTGTGGACCAGCTCCGTCAGCATCTTCTCCACGTCGCGGGTGAACGACTGCGACTTGAACATCGGGACGTAGACCGTCTGGACGCTCTTGTCGTAGGGGGCGCGGAACGAGTATCCGCAGCCCGTCGCCGCCAGCGCGGCCAGGGCGGCCAGGGCCCGCCGCCGCGAGGGCGCCGGCATGATCGATCGGGGGCGATTTCCGTCCATGGCCGCCTCTTCCTGGGACCTTCCGTGGCCTTCGATCACAACATGCCCCCCGGCGAGCCGCCCATGCCGCCGCCCATGCCGCCCATGCCGGTCATCGCCCCCATGCCGCCCATGCCGGCGCTGTAGTAGGGATCGGTGGCGTGGGGCTGGACCAGGATCTTGCTGGGGAGCGTGGGGCCCCGGCGCGGCGCCTTGGCCAGCGTCTCCAGCTCGGCCTTGGCCTTCACGGCCCAGGGGCTGTCGGCCCAGCGGCGGGGGATCTTGCCGAAGTAATACTCGGCCGAGGGGACCTGGCCGATCTTCTTGTAATACGCCCCGGTGTTGAACGTCCGCTCGGCGTCCTGGTCGTTGATCAGGTCGAGCGTGTGGAACAGCTTCTCGTTGTTGGCCTGCTCCTCGGGGAAGTCCCGCATCGCGCGGAGGACCAGGTCCCGCGCCTGCTCCAGCCCCTCGCCGTCGTAGTCGGGGCCGAGGTACGCCTTCATCCGGGCGTCGATCGCCCCCTGGTACGCCCTGTAGGCGAACGGGCTCTTGGGGTGGCCCTCGATCATCTCGTCGTAGTAGAGCGCGGCCGACTCGTAGTCGGCGCTCTTCATGTGAAAATCGGCGATATGCATCAGCGCGTCGTCGGCGAGCGGGCCGTCGGAGCGCCGGTGCCGGACGTGCTCCAGCGCCTTCAGCGCCATGCCGGAGGCGTCCAGCACGGGCTGCTCGCCGGTGAAGTGGGTGTACCAGGGGAGCTTCTGGTCCGGCTTGGCCTCGGGGTCGGACTGGGCCAGCCAGATCTGGGCGATCTCGTATTCGCGGCTCACCAGCTCGTCCAGGTGCAGCGTGCCGGGGTGCTCGGCGAACAGGCGGTCGTACGTCTCGTGGGCGGCGACGTACTTCTTGCGCCTGAACTGGGTCTCGGCCAGGTAGAAGAGGGCCTTCTCGGCGTAGGCCGTCCCCTTGCGGGCCCTGGCGATCCTGGAGAACGCGGACTCCGCCTGCGAGAGCCGCCCTTCCTCGTAGTGGGCGAAGGCGGCGTCCAGCTCCTTCTGGGCGTCCTCGTCGACCGGCTGCTTGACGAACTTGCCCCAGCCGTCGGAGCCCAGGATCTTGCCGTCGGGATTCCGCGCGGCGCCCGAGGTCGGGTCGGGGTCGGCCCCGGCGGAGGGGTCGCGGGGGCTCAGCCACCGCTTGAGGAGGTTGTCGGTCTCGGCGTCCTTGTGGGTCTTCGAGCGGGCCAGCTCGTCGGCGCTGAGCGGCCGCGCGAGGCCCGAGTCGTAGGCCGAGCGCCACTGGGCGAACGAGCCGCTCAGTCCCTGGCAGCCCGTCGCGGAGGCGACCGCCAGCGCGAGGGCGGCGATCCTGGCGAGGGTTGTCGTCGTCCGTGACGATGGGGTCATGGTTCCTCTCAGGCTCCCAGGTAGGGCTGGACTCGCGGCCGGCGGCCCAGGACGTGACTGACGACGGCCCCCACGGCCTGCCGGACGCTCGCGAGCTCCGACCCGGCCATCTCCCGCTCCCGCCACTCGTTCCCGGGGCTGGCGAGCGCCCGAACCGAGTCGATCGTCCGGCGCGATAGCACCGCGACGTGGGGCTGGCCGGGGCGGCACGCCGGGCACAGGGTCCCCCCCGTCGCCGGGCCGAACGCCACCGCCTCCCCCTCCGTCGTCGGCTCCCCGCACTGGCTGCACCGGTCGAGCGTCGGCATCAGGCCGATCTCGCGCAGGCAGGCCAGCTCGAACCGAAGTACCCTCCGAGGCCGCAGCCCCGCGTCGCCCAGATGCCGCAAGGTGATCCTCGCCGCGTCGAACAGCTTGGGATGCGGGTCGTGGAAGTCCGTCAGGTCGGTCAACAGTTCGGCGATGTAGTAGCCGGCATACAGGGCCGCGAGATCGCGGCGAAGACATGGGAACCGCTCCACCGGCGCGGCCTCGGTCAGCAGATCGAGGGACTCCGACGCCTTGGGAATGAGCACGATATCGGATACCCCCAGCAGGTCAAGCCCACCATGGAACGCCGATTTCAGCCGCCTCCCCCCCTTCGCCAGCCCCGAGACCTTCCCCATCTCGCGCGTGAACAGCGTGGCCACCGTGCTCGTCTCGAAGACGTCCACCGTGCGCACCACCAGCGCCAGCGACCGATTCGCGGCCAACGCCCCACCTCCCCTCCGACGTGCCCCCAACTGTTCAATTATACCCATGCCGGCCGAGCATGGGGAGGAGGCTCGGCGCATCTACGGTTTTAACCGTTGACGGCTACGGCAAAAACAGTAGACTGGCGGCGCGGTCGACGATCGCGATTCCTCGCCACGCCACCCTTGGAAAGGAGCCTTGATCGCGATGGCGCGACCCCGAGCGGAGCAGCCGACGCCCGGCGAGCTGGAGGTCTTGAAGGTCCTCTGGGAGCTCTCCCGGCCGGCGACGGTGCGGGAGGTGCTGGAGATCCTGAACGCCGGTGCCGAGAGGCCCAGGGCGTACACGTCGGCGATGAGCCTGATGAACGTGATGACGGATAAGGGCCTGCTCCGGCGCGAGCCGATGGGGCGGGCGTTCGTCTACGAGCCGGCGGAGGGCCGCGAGCCGACCCTGCGCTCCATGCTCGGCGAGACGCTGCGGCGGGCCTACGACGGCTCGGCCCGGCTGCTCGTGGCCCACCTACTCGACCAGTCGTCCCCGTCGCCCGAGGAGCTGGACGCGATCCGGTCGCTCCTCGACGACTACGCGTCCCGAACGCCGGCGGCCGAGCCGGAAGGAGGCGAATCGTGCTCGACGCCGCGACCCCGTCGCCGCAAGGGCTGATCGACCTGGCCTGGCTCATGCTGCCGCACTCGGCATGGCTCGGCCTCGTGGCCGGCTCGCTCGCCTCGCTGGCGGTCGCGCTCGGCCGCCCCGCGACGCCCCGCGCCCGCCACGCGCTGATAGTGGCGGCGCTCGTCGCCGTCGCGACCCTCGCGCCGGCGGCGGCCCTCGCGCAGCGCTGGTCGCATCAACAAGGGATCGCGCCGGCGACCGTCCGGGCGACGATCGGGGCCGCCCCGGCGGCGGCCTCGGGTTCGGCCCGCAAGCTCACGGCGAAACCCGTCACGGCCCCGCGAGCCTCGACGGCCGCCGGCCGGGCCGCGAGGCTCCGGGGGATGATCGCCGGAGCCGCCGCCGGCCTCGGCGCGACGCGGCCGTACCTGCTGGCCGGATGGGCCGTCGGCGTCCTCGCGTACGGGGCGATGCTGGTCGTCGGGGCCCTGTCGCTGCGCCGCCTCGGGCGCGAGGCGGTCCCCTGCCCCGCGCTGGACCGACGCGCCCGCGCCCTCGGCCGGGCGCTTCGCCTTCGCCGGACGCCCGCGACGCGCGTGCATCCCCGGATCGTCGAGCCGTGCCTGACCGGCGGGCTCCGGCCGCTGGTATTGCTGCCGTCGCGATGGCTGGCGACGGCCCCGGCCGCCGAGGTCGACGCGGTCCTCGCCCACGAGCTGGCCCACGCGCGACGGCTCGACCACCGCGCGAACGCCCTCCTGCGGGCGATCGAGGCCGCCTTCTGGTTCCACCCCGGCGTCCGCCGCGCGTCCCGGCTCGCCCGCCGCGAGGCCGAGCGCGCCGCCGACGCCCTGGCCGTACGCCTGACCGGCGACGCGCTGTCCCTCGCCCGCGCGCTCGAATCCGTGGCGCGCTCGCTCCCTTCACGTCCCCGATCCGCTCGGGCCGGGCTCGCCGTCGGCGGCGATCGCTCGGCCCTGATCCCCCGCATTCAGGAGCTGCTCGGCATGGAGCCCTCGCGTCCTCGATTCCCGTTCCGCGCCCTCGCCGCGCTGCCCGTGGCCGCGGTGATCGCGTCCGTCGCCGCCTCGACGGCCCCCGCCCAGGGATTGATCGGAGCCTCCGGCGCGGGGGGCTCCCTCGTCGCCCCGCCCCCCGCCGACGAGGCGTCGGAAGCCGCCCAGGCCGCCTGGTTGGCTCGCGTCCACGAGCTGCGCGGCAAGATCAAGGAGCCCGAGTCCGACCGATACGCGATGAGCGCCCTCTTCCGGCTCGTCCCCGGCAACCCTCGCCGGGCCGCGAACGTCACGCCCCCCGAGTTGCCGATCGAGCAGCTGACGGAGGAGGACGTCATCCGGCTGGCTTCGACCCGTCCCGCGCGGCTCTCTCGCGAGGATCTCGTCACGCTGGTCCGGACGATCCCCCACGGCCTGGGCGACTCGGCGAAGCTGTCGCGGGAGGAGTTGCTGCGACTCGCCGATCCCCACCAGGTCAGCTTCGAGGTGAGGTTCCTTCAGGCGCGTCACGACCCCGAGCTTGTCCCGCCCGCGCCCCTTGGGGACCAGGCCCAGGCAGCCCAGCCCCTGCCGGCGGCGGTGCTCCAAAAACTCGTCGAGGACTTCGTCGGGGATTCGCCCGGATCCGCGTTGCAGGCGCCGAAGGTCACCACCTTCGAGGGGGCCTCGGCGCTGATCTTCACGGGCGGCGAGCCGTTGGACGAGGAGACGGAGCGGGCGTTGACGACGGCCGGCGACCGCGAAGGCGACCAGCCGCGTGTCGTCGCCCGCCTCGACGGCGCGCTCCCGGGACCCGAAGACCTCCAGGGTCTGGTCGTCACCGATCAACTCCACGGCGCCCTTCGCGTCCAGTTGACGGCGATCCGCAAGCCGTGGGGCCATGCGATCGAAGCCCGTACCCTCGCGACCGTCCACGACGGCGCGGCCGGCGCCGAGGCCGCCCCGAAGGCCTTCGGGCGACTCGCCAGGGTCAACGTCCCGGACGGCTTCAGCATCCTGCTCGACTCCGGCGTCGACGCCATCGGCGCCGACGACGATCCGTCCGGCCCCTCACTCCGGACGCTCATCGCCATCACCCCGCGACACATCCTCAGCGAGGAGGAAGAGGAAGCCGTCAATGGCCCGGTGGAAGGGTTCGCCTCCCGCGAGCCCTCCGCGCCTTGAGGCGTCGCCGAGGCCGTCGGCTCCCTGGCGACGGCCTCGCGCGAGGGTCGACGATCGGAACTCCCCCGCGAGCCCTCTCGGCCCCGTCGTCGCGCGGCCGGGCCGGCTCGCGAAAAATATCGAGAAACCTGAAATCCCACGCCGCCCGCCGCGGAGTATACGGCCGATTGATGACCATGCTCTTTGACATCCCGGAATCGGCGAACGGCGGCGAGGGTGCCACGGACGAGCCCGCGTCGCAAGCGTCGCAGGGCTACGGCCCGGCGAGGTCACTTCCGCCTCCGGAAGAACGCGGCCGCGTGAGCGGCGCGCGAGGGCGGCCGCGCGGATCGGAGACGGTGCCGCCCGCGCGGACGACGAACCGCCGCAATCCTCGACTCCCGACGCCCGCCCGGCCCTCCGAGCCACCCGCTCCCGCGGCGGACCGGACGTGAGTGGCATGTTCGGCGGCGATAAAACCACTTCGAAGACGACGAACGAAGCCAACGCGAAAACGGATTAAACATCCATCGCGAAATGACTTGCATCGCCCATCGGCGTTACGCCCGCGCGCGAACGAACCCAAGCTCCAGGGGGGAGCGACGACTTGGGGATCGCGCCGGCGGCGTGGGCCTTGACCCGTCGCGATCCCCGAGACGTGGAGGCCCCGCCGGCCCTTCGGGCGAATCCCCGCGGGCGGGCGATGCGGACGCGGGCCCGACTCCTGAAGGCAAGAAAAACCTCATCGAACACGACGAACGAAGCCAACGAGATTTCGCCTCAACCCACATGATCACAAACACTTAAGTACATACTCCGCGAGAGACGGGCGCGCGAACGAAGCCAAGCACGCGACATCGTCGGGGCCTCGGCCTGGGGCGGTCGGATTGGTGGGGTGGGGTCGAACGGCGAGGGAGCGGCACGATCGGAGGTATCGCCGGGTCGTGATGTATGGTGGAATACTCCGCTCCCCTCATCAATGGGACGAATCCGCCGCATCCCGAGCCCGAGGACACGCCGCATGTCGACGGAATCAGCCGCCTCAGCCTCGCGTCCCGACCGGGTGGTCCTGCCCCGCGTGCTGGGGCCCCTCACGGCGCTCAGCGTGGTGGTCGGGTCGGTGATCGGCTCGGGGATCTTCATCGTGCCGGCGCGGGTCGCGCACGAGTTGCCGTTCCTGGCGGGCATCCTGGCGGTGTGGGTCCTGGCGGGGGCGTTCACGACGGCCGGGGCGCTGACGCTCGCGGAACTCGCCGCGATGCTCCCGCAGGCGGGGGGGCCTTACGTCTATCTCCGCGAGGCCTACGGCCGGCTGCCGGCGTTCCTGTTCGGCTGGTCGGAGTTGACCGTCTCGCGGGCCGGGTCGATGGCGACGCTCGCCGCGGCGTTCGCGCGGTACTTCGCCCAGGTCTTCCCCGCCCCGGAGGCCATCGGAGCGGCGGGGTGGCAGGCGATCGCGGCGTGCTCGGCCATCGGGATCGTCACGGCCGTCAACGTGATGGGGACCCGGGGCGGCGGCGGCCTCCAGGTCGTCGGGACCGCGCTTAAGGTCGGCGGCGTGCTCGCCCTGATCGCCCTGCCGTTCGCGGTCGGCGGCGGGTCGACGGAGAACTTCTCGCCCTGGCTCCTGTCGGACGGCCACGCGGGCGGCCTGTTCGCCGGCGCGATGGTCGCCATGGTCGGCGTCCTCTGGGCGTACGACGGCTGGATGAGCGTCACCCCTCTGGCCGAGGAGATCCGCGAGCCCGGCCGCAACATCCCCCGCGCCCTCATCCTGGGGATGTCGATCCTGGTGGCGATCTACCTGGCGATGACGCTGGCCTACCACTACGTCCTGCCGATGGACGCCGTGGCCGCCGCCCACAACGCCAGCGGGTCCAACATCGCCAACGCGGTGGCGGCCGTCTACTGCAAGGCCCTGCTGGGCGCCGGCGGCGTGCTGGCGATCTCCGCCCTGGTGATGTGCTCGACGTTCATCTCGCTGAACGGCAACACCCTGACCGGCCCCCGGTCTTATTTCGCCATGGCCCGCGACGGCCTGCTCCCCGAGTGGTTCGTCCGCATCCACCCCCGGTACCAGACGCCGGCGAACGCGATCCTCTCCCAGGCCATCTGGGCCGTCGGCCTGACCGTGGCGGGGACCGTCCTGATCCTCGTGCCCCCCCCGACGTCCTCGACGTGGCTGCCGGGCTTCGTCACGACGGCCTGGACCGCGCTGAACAAGAAGCACCTGTACGACCTGTTGCTGGACTACGTCATGTTCGGCGCGACCGTCTTCTACATGCTGGCGGTCACCAGCGTCTTCGTCCTCCGCCGCAAGCGGTCGGACGCCCCCCGGCCGTACCGGACCCTGGGCTACCCGTTCACCCCCCTGCTCTTCGTGGCCGCGTCGATCCTGCTGCTGGGATCGATGCTCGCGGCCCCCGAGACCCGGATGCAGGCCCTCGGCGGCGGGGTGCTGATCCTGCTGGGCGTCCCCGCCTACTACCTCCTCCGGCGCGACGGCGAGACCGGGGCCGACGCCGAGACCTCCGCGACCGAGTAGCCCGAGACGCTCACCGCGACATCCTCCGGACGGCCTCCTCCACCGGGGGCCGTTCGAGGTCGGGGAAGAGCGCGACGAGCCGCGAGGTTTCGAGCGAGACGTCGGCGGGCCGGGGCTCGGCGAACGAGGCGTCCGCCCGGCTGTTGGGGCGGACGAGGGATTCGTCCAGCCTCAGCCCTCGGGCCACGCGGGTCATCAACTCGTGGCGACTCATCCGATCCGGGCCCCCGACGTGGAGCAGGCCGCGATAGGGGGACTCGACCAGCCGCGCGAGGACTTCCGCCGCGGTCGCGTAGTCCAGCGGGGTGCGGAACTCGTCGTCGAAGAACGTCCGCGGCTCCCCCGCCCGGAGTGCGGCGACGGCGTGGTCGAAGAACGTCTCGCGGCCGTTCCGCGTCGGGCCGTACAACAGGCAGATCCTCGCGACGACCGAATCCGACGCCGCCAGCGCGGCGCGCTCCGCGGCGCGCTTGGACTCGCCGTAGGCCAGGACGGGGCCCGGCTCGTCGGCCTCGGTCGAGAAGGCCCTGGTCCCCGGGAAGACCATGTCGGTCGACGTGAAGACCAGCCGGCGGCCGTTCCGCTCGCACCACTCGGCGACGGACGCCACGGCCTCCACGTTGACGACGCGGGCGCGGTCGGGGTCGCGACGGACCGCCTCCGCGTCGCTCATCGCCGCCAGGTGGACCACGGCGTCGGGGTCGGCCCGGGTCAGCCCGTCGGCGATCGCGTCCGGGTCGGCCAGGTCCACGGCGGCCGCGGCCGCCCCGCCCCAGGTCGCCCCGGCCGCGGCCGACCAGGGGGCGACCTCCCATCCGCGTCCGATCAGCGGCTCGCGCAAGTACGACCCGATCCGACCCGTCGCCCCCGTCAATACGATCCGCATGACCGGCGCGTCCTCCCTGGCGAGACCGAGGCCGGGTCGGGGCCCCGCAAGCCCCGTCCTCCCCCGGCCGATGATAGGCGATGGAACCGTCGAAAGGAATGACGGGGCGACGACGCGCGATCCCGCCGCGCGAGGAGGGGGCGGCCGATATGGACATCCGCAACGTGGCGCTCGACGACCTGGTTCTGGACCCCAACCTCAACCTGCGCGACCGCCTGGACGACTTCACCGTCGAGCGCTACGCCGAGGCGTGGGACCGCCTCCCCCCCGTCACCGTCTTCGAGGTCGACGACCGCTGGCTGCTGGCCGACGGCTTCCACCGCCACGCCGCCGCCATCATGCTCGGCAAGCGGACCCTCCCGGCCGAGGTCCGCCCCGGCACCTTCCACGAGGCGCTCGACCACGTCGCCGGCGCCAACCTGTTCCACGGCCTGCCCCTCTCGAGGGCCGAGCGCCGGCGGGCCGTCGAGGTGAAGCTCAAGCTCCATCACGACTGGTCCGACCGCCGCACCGCCGAGGAGCTGGGCGTCTCGCGCGAGCTGGTCGCGAAGGTCCGCAAGCAGCTGATCGAAGGCAACCAGATCCCCGACAGCCCCGGCCGCGTCGGCGCCGACGGCAAGCTCTACGCCACCGCCGGGCTGCCGAAGGATCCCAACGAGAACCGCCCGCGCACCAACGAGGACGGCGGCGCCTCGCGCGAGGTCGCCGAGCCCGCCGAACGCGGCCGACGCGGGATGTCCGGCGGCGCCACGCCCCCCTGGGAAGACGAGGGCCCCGCGCGAGCCCCCTCCGGCCCGCCGATCGCCGAGGAAGTCCACTTCGCCGGCGGCGTCGACCCCCGAATCATCGCCAAGTCCCCGCCGATCGCCGTCGACGCCCCTTCCATCGACGAACTCCTCGAAGTCATGGCGGCGCAGGTCGCCGAGATCGTATCCTGGACCGAGTCGGAAGGCTTCAACGAGACCTACGCCCAAGCCTCCGCCAGGGCCCGCGACGCCTTCCACGCCGCCGTCGCCCAGCTCGTCACCCGCGCCGACGAACTTCGCGGGGCGTGACCGAGAGTCGAGTCAGACCACCTCGCACAGCACCCGGTCGGCGAGGAAGCGGCCCTCGCGGGTGAGGCGGACGCGGCGGCCGTCGTCTTCCAGCAGGCCCTCGGCGACGAAGCGGGCGATAACCGGGCCGAGCAGCGCGTCGAGGTCGAAGTCGGTGCGATACCGGAAGTCGTCGCGATCGATGCCGATTTGCGTCCGGCGCAGCATCAGCATGGCCGTCTCGCGGGCGTGCTCCTCATGCCCCAGGCGCTCGGTCGGGCCGACGGCCGACTCGCCAGCCTCGATCCGCTTGAGGTAGGCCGGCAGGTCGCGGGTGTTGACCGTGCGGAGTCCGTCGACGTACTGCGCCGCGCCCAGTCCGAGGCCCCAGTAGGCGTCGTTGGCCCAGTAGACGAGGTTATGCCGCGACTCGTGGCCGGGGCGGGCGTAGTTGGATATTTCGTACATCAACAACCCCGCGGATTCGAGCCGGTCCATCACCAGCTCGTACATCCGCCGCTCCTCCTCCTCCGCCACGGGATCGACGTCCCCGCGCTGGAGCTGCTTCCAGAGGGCGGTCCCCTTCTCGTACACCAGCCCGTAGCAGGAGAGATGCGAGGGTTCGAGCGCCATCGCGGCGTCCAGGTCGGCCCGCCAGTCGTCGGCGGTCGAGCCGGGGACGCCGAAAATCAGGTCGAGCGACCAACGCGGGAAGCGGTCGCGGACGATCCCCACCGCGCGGGGGACCTCCTCGGGGGCGTGGTTCCGCTCCAGCGCCCGCAGGAGGCGCGGCTGGAACGACTGCGCCCCCAGGCTGATCCGGTCGACGCCGGCCGAGGCCAGCACGTCGGCCTTGGCCTCGTCGAGCGTGCCGGGGTTGGCCTCGACGGTCCACTCGCCGCCGCCGGCCAGCGGGAGCCAGCGGCGGATCATGGACGTCAGCCGTTCGAGCTGGGGGGCGTCGAGCCGCGTCGGCGTCCCTCCGCCCACGAAGATCGCGTCGACCTCGCGGGGCTCCCGCAGCTTCGCCGCCGTCTCGCATTCCAGGGCGTCAAGGTAGCGGTCGGCCAGGTGGTCGGACCCGGCCAGCGAGGCGAAGTCGCAGTAGCCGCACTTGTGCGCGCAGAACGGGACGTGGACGTAGGCCGCCCTGGGATGGAGCCAGGGGGGGGCGTCGGCCCGGCGATCGCGGGTGGCGGTTGGGCCGATCAGGGGATGGCTTCCAGGAAGCGGACCTCGGGGATCTCGGCCTTGACGGCCTTCTCCACGAGCATCGTGGTGGTGTGCACGGAGGAGACGCAACCCTGGCACGCGCCGAGCAGCCGGATCTGGACGATGTCGTCCTCGTCGATCCCGACGATCTCGACGTCGCCGCCGTCGGCCACGAGGTCGGGTCGGACCTGGGCGTCGACGACCTGCCGGATGCGTTCCAGTCGTTGGGAGCGGGCGTCGTGGGACGACGCCCCCTTCGGGGCGTGGGCGTTCATCGGCGGGACTCGCGCGGGGCGGTGCGATGAGGGGACGCGCATCGGCGTGCTCCCCTCGAAGCCATCCACGGCGAGGGGACGACGGGCCCGTCGGGCGTGCCGTCGTCCCCCTGCTCGGGACCTACATCTTAAGTGTACGTCCCAGGTCGAGTCGCGGCGAGGCCGCGTCCTCAATAATCGTCGCGATAGCCGCCGCCGCCGTAGCCGCCGCCGCCGCCATAACCACCGCCGCCGCGGTAGCCGCCGCCACCGCCGCCACCCCCGCCGGGGGTGCGAGGCCGGGCCTCGTTCACCGTCAGGCGGCGGCCGTCGTTGTCCTGGCCGTCGAGGGTCTCGATCGCGGCCTGGGCCTCGTCGTCGTTCGGCATCTCGACGAACCCGAAGCCTCGGCTCCGACCGGTCTCCCGATCGCTGAGGACCTGGGCCGACGAGACGGCGCCGAACTGCTCGAACAGCTCCTGAAGCTGCTCGGACGTGACCGTGTACTTGAGGTTGCCGACGTATAGCCTCTTCGCCATCGAAATCGCCCGCTGCCAGGCTCTCCACCGATCGACCGAAACGTGCCAGTCAGCGCGAGCCCCGGCGCCTCTCTCGCGACGAGAAGCCGGCGGGACTTCGCCACTCCGGGATGGGCGGCTGGCCTGTCGGCCGACCCCGGACCTTCGCCGCCTGATCCTGGAGCGTCTGGCAATGTATCCGGTCGGTTCGAAGGGTTCAACAAAAAAAGAGGAGGGATCGCCCGGGCCCCGGGCCGCCCCCTCGCGTGGGGGGAGCTTCGCGCTTGCAAGTCTCCCCGTGGTGACGCACATTGAAGCGCTCACGCCACGACCACCATCCAAGAGGCCGACGGGACATGACGCGAAATCGATCGAAATGGCGACCGCCCGGGCTCGCCGCCCTGCTCCTCGCGCTGGCAGCCTCCACGGCGGACGCCCAGGACCGGCGGCTGACGATCCGCCCCGCCCAGGGCGTGCCGGCCGACTCTCCGATCCTCCTCCCGGCCCCCGACGACCTCGACCCGGGCCTCTACTCGCTGCGATCGTCGACGGACTCCGCCCCCATCGACGCCGTCGTCGTGGCCGACGGCGCGGTCAAGACGTTCGCCTTCATCGCGCCAGAGCTGGCCGAGCCGACCACCTTCCACGCCGCGCTCTCCATCCGCGCGCCGGGCGAGGACGAGGTCGTGACGTTCACGCCCGATGGGCCCAACCTCAAGATTGGCGCGAGGGGCCCGCTGACGGTCCACCGGGTTGACGGCCCGTACAAGCCGTTCCTCTTCCCGCTGATCGGCCCCACCGGCAAGGCGATGACCCGCTCCTACCCGATGGAGGAGGTCGAGGGGGAGGACATCGACCATCCCCACCACGAGTCGTTCTGGTTCACCCACGGCCGCGTCAACGACGTCGATTTCTGGACCGTCAAGGCGGGCGTCATCCGCGAGACCTCGCGCCAGATCGTCGCGTCCGGCCCCGTCCTCGGCCGGCTCAAGACCACCGACGACTGGCTCGCCCCCGACGGGAGCAAGGTGTGCGAGGATGAACGAGTGCTGACCGTTTACGCCACCCGGGGCGTCCGCGTGCTCGACTTCGAGGTCACGCTGAAGGCCACGGCCGGCCCGGTGGTCCTGGGCGCGACCAAGGAGGGCTCGTTCGGCGTCCGGGTCGCCTCGTCGATGGACGTAGACAAGAAGACGGGGGGCAAGATCCGCAACGCCGAGGGGGTCGAGGACGCCGAGGCCTGGGGCAAGCCGTCGGCATGGGTCGACTACTCCGGCCCCGTCGCGGGCGAGACCGTCGGCGTCGCGATCCTCAACCACCCGTCGAGCTTCCGCTATCCCACGACTTGGCACGTCCGGACCTACGGCCTGTTCGCGGCCAACCCGTTCGGCGGGCCCGACTTCAAGGTCGAAGGCTACGGCGACCATCGATTGGCCGAAGGCGAATCGATCAAGTTGGCCTACCGCGTCATCCTCCACGAGGGGGACGCCGGCTCCGTCGACCTCCCGCGCCGGTTCGCCCTGTACGCCGCCCCCCCGGACTGGTCGTGGGAGTCGGACGAGGACTGAGCCGCCGGCCGGAGGCTCAGGGCCTCCGGAACCGCCCCGACTCCGTGACGATCCCGAGGACCGGGACGTCATGGGGTTCGACGGGGATGTCGTCGCGGATCTGGACGTCGAACGCGCCGGCCCAGACCTCGACGTCGGGCCGGACGAGGGGGAGCAGGCGATCGTAGTGCCCCGCCCCGCGTCCGATGCGGTAACACGACCGATCGAACGCCACGCCCGGCGCCAGGACCCAATCCAGTTCTCCCGGCGCGATGATCGGCGTGTCGGGGGCGGGCTCGGGGATGTTCAGCGTCCCGGGCCGGAGGTCGGACGGGCCGCGGATCTGGTGCAGCACCAGCCCGGCCGCCCGGCTGGCCACGCGCGGGCACACCACGCGCTTCCCGCGCGAGAACGCGTCGGCCAGCAGCGGGCCTGCGTCGAGTTCCTCGGGGAACGCCTTCAGGTAGAGGAGCACCGTCCCCGCGTCGAGGTAGGACGGCAGGCCCAGGAGGCCGGCCATGATGCGCGATTGGCGGGCCGCGCGCTCGCCCTCGTCGATGTCGAGGATCGCCGCGATCGTCTCGGCGCGGAGCCGCCGCTTCAGGGGCGTCGTGGCCATGTCGCGCCGACCTCGCGCTCGAAACGAAAAGAAGCCCGCGACTCCCCGCCGAAGCGAGACGACGCGGGCTGAAGACCTCCACCGCAATGCCGTTGAGGCGCTTTTGAGAACCCGCAGTTCAAGTGGGGCCCGCAGACCTACGAGAAGCCAGGCTTCGAGAGGTCGATTTTGGGCCCCGACGGGTCTAACGTTGGTTCGCCAAAAGGACCGCCCCATGTCGAACATGGCAGAGGCATGCCCGGCCGAAACCGGACAACCCCATGGTAACTCAACGCCGCCGGAAATCAAGGGCGGACCGGCCATATCCTAGACATGCGAACATCCTCGATGGCTCAGCCTCGCGCCTCTTGACGGGGCCCCTCCTCCTGGAGCAGCCGGATGCGGTCCCGGAGCCGGGCGGCCTCCTCGTAGTCCTCGCCGTCGACGGCGCGTCGGAGCTGGTCCTCGAGGCGGGCGACGGGGTCGGCGGGTGCCTGGACCTGGAGGTCGGTTCGCCAGCGGAGGAGGAACGTCAGCTCGGAGCAATCCCCCTCGCGGTCGTCCTGCCGGTACTCGCGGAGGAAGTCGCGGATCCGAGCGATCCCCTCGTCGACGCGAGCCAGGGCCGCGCGGGGGTCGTCGCGGCCCAGCTCCTTCAGGGCGAGGGCGCGGGCGTTCATCATCGCGACGTAGGGGCGGTACTGGTCGAACTCGATCCTGTCGCGGTTCCGCGCGGCGTGCTTGGAGACGAACGCGAAGAGGCGGAGGTTCCGCTCGGTGTCGCGGGCCACCAGGTCGTAGAGCTGGAGATGGAAGGCCGCGAGGTAGCGGTGATAATACTGGAGGCCCTCGCGCATCAGGCCCGCGCAGTCGTCGGCCAGGAGCTTGAACTCCTCGCCGACGGCGAGGGCCGCGTCGCGCCGGGCCTCGTGATGCTCCAGGAGGGATTCGCGATCGTGGGGGCGGCGGCCGTCGGGGCGGCCGTCGCATTCCATCTGGAGCACGCCCAGGTCGACGCGCATCTGGATCTTGTCGCGGCCGTCGTCGCCTGCGACGAGCCGCGCCTGGAGGTCGTCGGGCTGGAAGTCCCAGCCCGCCAGGATCGCACCGATGTCGAGACTCAAGGAACCCCTCCCCCGATCGGGCCGCCGCCTCGGGCCGGCTCGGCCCGGCCCGCGCGAACGATCGCCCGCGGCCCCCCGATGTCGCCGAGGGGCCGCGGGCGACGATATTATACCGGAGCGCGGACGGCGATGATCACAGCTCGTTGCTGTCGTGGATCATCGGCTCCAGTTCCTTCGTGTTCCGCTCGACGGCCAGCACGATCGTCCGCTCCTCCACCCCGTCGCCGCTGGAGGCCACCGCGGGGATGATCTGGCGGGAGTCGGGCAGGCGGAAGCGGACGGTGAACGTCCCGTCGGGCCGGAGCTGGACCTGCTCGCCCTGGAGCGTCACCTGGGCGTCGGGCTCGGTCGAGCCGTAGACGATCAGCTCGGCGTCGATCTCGAAGTGGAACCGACGGCCGAGCCCCGGCAGGGCGCCCAGCGAGAGATCCCGCATCGACTGGCTCGACAGCGGCCGGCGGAGCCGCTCATCAAACAGGTCGTTCAGGTCGACCGACGCCGGCGTTCCCTTGGCGTTGATCGTCGAGGGGTTCTGGACCCGGTCGAACTGCTGCTGGACGTTGGCCCAGTTCTCCTCCAGCGCGTCGGTCACGCCCGCCTTGGGGGTCGTCACGATGTTCGACCTCGCCAGGACGTAGAACTTGCCACGCCTCGACAGATACCCGACGTCCACCCGATACGACCGCGGCGGGTCGACCACGTCGATGTACCAGTTGCTGACGCCGCCGTGGATCGGGACGTCGCGGACGTGGCGCTCGGCGGCGTTGGTCGTGTCCTCGCTGGTGACGTCGAGGACCCGCAGGATCGGCTGGGCGCTGTGCCATTCCTGGCCGAGCGCCGCCTTGGCGCGGGCCAGCGTCGCCCGGCTCAGCTCCCAGTGGGCGTGGAGCCAGTACGAGTCGCGGGCCAGGACGATGATCCGGTCCTTCTGGGAGGCGTGGTCCAGCGCGTGCGGGACGGCCATGGGCCTGATCGGCGACTCGGGGGTCGGCGCGGGGACCGACGCGGGGCGCTTGACGTTCTTCGGCGACCGGGGGGCGGGCCGCTCCTTCCGCGACTTCGGCGGCGTCGCCGATCTCACGGCCGACAGGGCCCTTATCAACTGGTCCTTCCGCATCGCGTGCCATCCCGCGATGCCCCGCTCCTTGGCCATCTGGGAGAGGTGCTTCTTGTTACAGTCCTTCAGGGCGTCGACGGTCATTCGGGGCCGCTCCGGCGCCGCGGCGGCGACGGGCGCCGCGCGGCGGATGACGAGTTGCGGGGTTCGTCCGTGAGTGGACCGATCCGGAAAACTCCCTGTATCCCGGATGAAGCGGGTCGACTGCGAGCGTCGGAGTGGGCCTGCGCGTCGGCACGGCCGGGGGGGCGTCGGGGCAAAAAAAAACGGCCGTCGATCCCGCCGTGGGATCGCGACCGTTCGCCTCAACCGAGCCCGCCTCGCCCTTGCCAATGCCACGTCATCGCGATTCCCCCTACTGCCAGGACGGAGGGCGCCGGCGATCTCGATCACGCCGGCCCTTTCCAAGGCTCGCCATCATTGGGGATACCACAATGACACAAACACTGTCAATTCCGGTTTGATCCGAGACGTGCTCGGCAAGACGCCTGGAACGCCTGGGAAGGCGACAACGCCGGACGCGCCGCCCACGCCGGCGACTTCGTGAAATATTTCGCGAAGCGGGGCCCCAGGTTGTTGACAGGGGGCGCGGCGGACTGTTTGATGGTACGTGCGTGCGACGCACCGTCCCCGGCCAACGCCGGACGTCGTCCATCCCAGCCCGCGCCCCGGGAGACGGCCTTGGCTCGCGAACCCGATTCCCGATCGGCCGTCTCCGTTGGCCTGGAGTGGGGTTCGCGCGTCACCAGCATCGGCCTGGAGTTCGTCGTCCCCGCCCTCCTGGGGTACGGGCTCGACGGGTGGCTGGGGACGAAGCCCTGGTTTGCCGTCCTGGGGGCCCTCCTGGGCCTGACGATGGGCATGCTCCACGTCTTCCGACTGCCGGCGGAACTCGCCCGCGACGCCCGACGTCGCCGCGAGGCCGATGGCGGCCCGGATCGCGACGCGGGTTGAACGACGCTGATCCTCCGCCGAGGCGGATTCCCGATCGACGAGAAGATATCCCGGACATGGCAGCACACGGCCCCCTCGACCACGTCGTCGACCACAACACGCTCGAATTCGCCTGGTGGAACGGCCCGTCCTACCAGATGGAGGTCCACCTCCCGAAGATCCTGGGCCTCCAGATCACCCGCTTCATGGTGATGGAGGCGGTCGCGGCCCTGCTGATGATCGCGATCCTCATCCCGGTGGTCCAGCACATCCGGCGCCGCCCGGTGAGCAAGGGGGGCTTCTTCAACGCCTTCGAGGCGATCCTCCTGTTCATCCGGGACCAGGTGGCCCGCCCGGCGATCGGCGGGCACGGGGCCGACAAGTTCCTCCCCTTCCTCTGGACGGCCTTCTTCTTCGTCCTGTTCAACAACCTGCTGGGCTCGATCCCCGGCGGCGCCACGGCGACCGGGAACATCAACGTCACCGGCGTGCTGGCGGTCTCCACCCTGGGGGTCGTGATCTGGTCGGGGGTGAAGGAGTACGGCGTGGCGGGGTTCTTCAAGAACCTGGTGCCGAGCGTCGACGTCCCGAAGCCGCTGAATTACGCCTTCTGGCCCCTGATGTTCGTGATCGAGCTGCTGGGGCTGCTCATCAAGCACCTGGTGCTGGCCGTCCGGCTCTTCGCCAACATGTTCGCCGGCCACGTCGTGCTGGCGGTGATCCTGGGGTTCATCGTGGCGGCGCAGGGCTGGCTGTTCTACGTCGTGGCGCCGGCGAGCATCGCCGGGGTCGTGGCGTTGAGCCTCCTGGAGCTGTTCGTGGCGTTCCTCCAGGCGTACATCTTCACGTTCCTCTCGGCGCTGTTCATCGGGGCCTCGGTGCACCCGCACTGATCCCGGGCCGTCGAGGGGCCCGCCCCGGGCGCGTCGCGGACGCCCGGCGGGGTCGAGATCGATCCGTCCGCGACGGTATCCCGAAGATCGGGCGGGGGCGGGGCGCACGAGGCCCCGCGAGTCACCCCCGCCCGCCGCGGTCGTCAACCTACAGTCTCCCGAGGGTTTCGATGAAGCTCATCAAGTCCGCCATGTTCGCGTTCGCCCTGCTGTTCGCCGCCCAGGGGGTCGCCTCGGCCCAGACCGCCGGCGACGTCGTCGCGGTCCAGCCGGTCGACCTCAAGCCGATCGGCGCCGGCATCATCATCATCGGCGCCGGCCTGGGCATCGGCCTGCTGGCCAAGAGCGCGGTCGAGAGCATGGCCCGCCAGCCGGAGATCGCCGCCAACATCCAGGCCGCGATGATCATCGCGGCGGCCCTGATCGAAGGCGCCACGTTCTTCGCGCTGCTGCTCCAGCTCATCGCCTGAGCCGGGGCCCCGCGCCGACGGGACGACCCGGCCCGGCCCTCGCGCCCCGATACCACGGGGCGCGCGGCCGGGCGGCGTCGCCGCGACGGCGACCCTCCGCGCTCGAGCCGTCCCCGCCCGTCCGACCGTCCGATTGCAAGACCGCGAGAACCAATCCCATGCTCCGCTTCCTGAAGTCCGCCCTGGGGCCCGGGCTCGTCGCGGCGGCCGCGCTGCTGGCCCCGGCCCACGCCGGCGCCGAGCAGCCCCCGGCCGCCACCGACGTCCACGCCGCGACGGCGGCCCCGGCCCACGCCGACGCGGCCCACGCGGCGGACGCGGGGGCCCACGGCGAGGCCAAGCCCAACCCGATGAAGGCCGAGCCGGGCCTGGCGGTCTGGACGCTCGTCGTCTTCGCCTGCCTCCTGGCCGTCCTCGGCAAGTACGCGTGGAAGCCCCTGGTCGAGGCCCTGCACAACCGCGAGCACCACCTGGAGCAGACCCTGCTCCAGACCGAGAAGGCCCGCGACGACGCCGCCTCCCTGCTGGCCGAGCACCGCCGGCTGATGGCCGAGGCCGACGACCGCGCCCGCGACCTCATCTACCAGGCCCAGCGCAAGGCCGAGACCCGCGCCGCCGAGCTGATCCGCCAGGCGCAGGACGAGGCCGAATCGGCCCGCGACCGCGCCCAGCGAGAGATCGCCTCGGCCCGCGACCAGGCCCTCGCCGAGATCTGGACCCGCACCGCCGACGTGGCCGTCTCGGTCGCCGCCAACGTCCTGGCCCGCGAGATCGGCGAGGACGAGCGTCGCCGCCTGACCAACGACGCCATCGGATCGCTCCCCGAGGCCGGAGGCGCCCGGTCATGACGACCCAGGCCCCCACCGAGCGGCCCGGCCGCCCGCTGGCCCAGGACGACGCCCAGGCCGCCCGATCCTACGCCGCCGCCCTGCTCGGAGCCGCCGGAGGGGACGAGGCGGTCGCCGCGGCGCTCGACGACCTGGACGCCTTCCGGGCGGAGATCCTGGCGGCCCACCCCCGGTTCGCCGCCCTGCTGGAGGCCCCCCGCGTCCCGGCCGCCGAGAAGGACCGGATGCTCGCGGCGCTGCTGGAAGGCAAGGTCGCCGACGTCGTCCTCCGCTTCCTCCGCGTCCTGAACCGCCACGGCCGGCTCGGCCTGGCCGCCGCCGTCGCCGAGGAGGCCCGCCGCCAGTGGGACCGCCGGCGCGGGCTGGTGGCCGTGAAGGTCCGGGTCGCCGCCCCCCTCGACGAGGCCCAGGCGGAAGCCCTCCGGAAGAAGCTCGCCGGGCTCGTCTCGGGGACGCCCGTGCTCCAGGTCGACACCGACCCCGACCTCATCGCCGGCCTCGTCGTCCAGATCGGCGACGAGGTCTACGACGCCTCGGCGCGCAACCGTCTTGAACAGATACGCCAGCGGCTGATCGAAGGGAAGACGCATGAAATTTCGAAGCGAAGAGATCAGTTCTGTCATCCAGCGTGAGATCGAGCAGTTCGCCCCCGAGGTCACCCGCTCCGAAGTCGGCACCGTCCTGGAGGTCGGCGACGGCATCGCCCGCGTCCACGGCCTCTCCGGCGTCATGGCCGGCGAGATGGTCGCGTTCAAGAACGGCGCCAAGGGGATCGCGCTGAACCTGGAGGAAGGCTCCGTCGGCGTCATCGTCCTGGGTGAATTCACCCAGATCGAGGAAGGCGACGAGGTCACGGCGACCGGGCAGCTGCTCCGCGTCCCGGTGGGCGACGCCCTGATCGGCCGCGTGGTCGACCCTCTGGGCAACCCCCTGGACGACGGCGGGCCGATCATCACCAGCCTCAGCCGGGCCATCGAGTCCCCCGCGCCGGGCATCGCCGACCGCCAGCCGGTCGACGAGCCGCTGCAGACGGGCGTGAAGGCCATCGACTCCATGATCCCGATCGGCCGCGGCCAGCGCGAGCTGATCATCGGCGACCGCAAGACGGGCAAGACCGCCATCGCGATCGACACCATCCTCAACCAGAAGGGGACGGGCGTCATCTGCGTGTACGTGGCGATCGCGCAGAAGGAGTCGACGACCGCCGGCCTGGTGGACGTCCTCCGCCGCCACGGCGCCATGGACTACACGATCGTCGTGGCCTCCGGCGCCAGCGCCCCGGCCCCGCTCCAGTACATCGCCCCGTACGCCGGCTGCGCGATGGCCGAGTACTTCATGTACGAGCAGGGCAAGCCGACGCTGTGCATCTACGACGACCTGTCGAAGCAGGCCGTCGCGTACCGCCAGGTGTCGCTGCTGCTCCGCCGCCCGCCGGGCCGCGAGGCGTACCCCGGCGACATCTTCTACGCCCACTCCCGCCTGCTGGAGCGGTCGGCGAAGCTCGCCAATCGCTACGTCATCGTCCCCGAGTCGACCCCGGCCGAGGCCGCGACCGAGGACAAGGCGGTCGACGGCAAGGTCTACGTCGGCGTCCCCGGCGCCGAGGAGGCCGCGCACGCCCTGAAGGCCGGCTACTCGACCGGCCACAAGGTCGCGAAGACCCCGACCTCGGGCGGCTCGCTGACGGCCCTGCCGATCATCGAGACGCTGGAAGGCGAGGTCTCGGCGTACATCCCGACGAACGTGATCTCGATCACCGACGGGCAGATCTACCTCCAGCCCGACCTGTTCTTCGCGGGCGTGCGGCCGGCCATCGACGTCGGCATCAGCGTCTCCCGCGTCGGCGGCAAGGCCCAGATCGGCGCGATGCGGAAGGTCTCCGGCGGCCTCCGCCTCGACCTGGCCGCCTTCCGCGAGCTGGAGGCCTTCGCCCAGCTCGGCACCGACCTGGACAAGGCGACGCAGGCCCAGCTCGACCGCGGCTATCGCATGGTCGAGCTGCTGAAGCAGCCGCAGTACCGGCCGCTCTCGGCCATCGAGCAGGCCATGAGCATCTACGCCGGCACGACCGGGGCCCTCGACGACATCCCGGTCCGCGACGTCCAGCGGTTCGAGCGCGAGTTCCTGGAGTTCATGCACGCCGACCGCGCCGCCGTGGTCGACGCGCTGACCCGGGAGCAGAAGCTGACCGACCAGATCGTCGCCGACCTCAAGGCGGCGATCAAGGACTTCAAGGCGACGTTCCGGCCGACCGGCGCCGCCCAGGCCGCCCCGGCCGCCGCCGCCGCGACCGCCTGACGCCCGAATCGACCGACCTCGCCGCGGCGCCCCGCCACCGCGCCGGGCGGCGTCGGCCCCGTCGACCGACCGATATTCGAGAGACCCCACGATGGCCAAGGCCCGCGCGATCATCAAACGCCGCAAGGCGGTCGACAACATCCGCAAGATCACCCGGACGATGGAGCTCATCGCCACCGCCCGGTTCCGCAAGGCGATGGACCGGGCCGTCGAGGCCGAGGCCTACACCCGCAAGATCGCCGAGATGGCGTCGGACCTCGGCGGCTCGTCGCCGTCGACACCGCACCCGCTCTACGAGAAGCGCGAGCCCGTCGCCAACGCCCTGCTGCTGGTCCTCTCCAGCAACCGCGGCCTCGCCGGCGGCTACAACGGCAACGTCCTCCGCGCGGCGCTCCGCGACTACCAGGATCTCCAGGCGGAGGGGGCCCAGGTGGCCGTGGAGGTCTCCGGCAAGCGCGGGCAGAACTTCCTGAAGTACCGCAAGATCCCCACCACCGCCTCCTACAACCAGTTCGAGGACCGTCCGGCGTTCCAGGAGGTCGAGGCCCTGGCCGACCGCTACTCGCGGATGTTCCTGGACGGGACGATCGACCGCCTGGACGTCGCCTACACCCGGTTCATCAACACGGCCCGTCAGGAGGCCGTCGTCCGGACCCTGCTGCCGATCCCGACCGACGACCCCGACGCCGCGCCGAGGCGAGACGAGGCCCAGACGCCGGCGTCGGCCGGGCCGGGCCGCGAGAAGGCCGACTACGAGTACCTGCCCGACGCCGAGGGGATCCTCAGGGAGCTGGTGCCGGCCTCGTTCAAGGCGCGGCTGTTCAAGTGCTTCCTGGACGCCGCCGTCAGCGAGCAGATCGCCCGGATGGTGGCCATGAAGGGGGCCTCTCAGAACGCCGACGACCTCTCGAAGGGGCTGACCCGCCAGTACAACCGGGCCCGCCAGTCCCAGATCACGGGCGACCTGGCCGACATCGTCGGCGCCGCCATCGCCCTGGAATGACCGCCGACCCGTCCGCCCCCCGAACGCGATATCGCTGAAGAACCACGCGCCCCCGGCGCGATTTGAAGACGAGGAATCCCCCGACATGGCGACTGCTACGAGGACCGGACGGATCGCCCAGGTCATCGGCTCGACGTTCGACGCCGAGTTCGAGGACGGCGAACTGCCGAACATCTACAACGCGCTGAAGATCGACGCCGGCCGGAAGGGCGTGGAGATCAGCCTGACCGGCGAGGTCCAGCAGCACCTCGGCGGCAACCGGGTCCGCTGCGTGGCCCTGGGCTCCACCGACGGCCTGGTCCGCGGCATGCCGGTCATCGACACCGGCGCCCCGGTGAGCGTGCCGGTGGGCAAGGGCTCGCTGGGCCGGGTCTTCAACCTGCTGGGCGAGCCGATCGACGGCCGCGGCCCGGTCCCCTCGGAGGAGAGCTGGCCGATCCACCGCGACCCGCCGTCGTTCGACGAGCTGTCGCCCAAGACCGAGCAGTTCGAGACCGGCATCAAGGTCATCGACCTGCTGACGCCGTTCGTCCGCGGCGGCAAGATCGGCCTGTTCGGCGGCGCCGGGCTGGGCAAGACGGTCATCCTCCAGGAGATGATCTCGCGCATCGCGTCGGTCCACTCGGGCTACTCCGTCTTCGCCGGCGTCGGCGAGCGGACCCGCGAGGGGAACGACCTGTGGCTCGAGATGCAGGAGACCAAGGTCGGCAGCACCGGGAAGTCGGTCATCGACTCCACCGTGATGCTGTTCGGCCAGATGAACGAGCCGCCGGGCGCCCGCCTCCGCGTGGCCCTCTCCGCCCTGACGATGGCCGAGTGGTTCCGCGACGCCACCGGGGCCGACACCCTGCTGTTCATCGACAACATCTTCCGGTTCAGCCAGGCCGGCTCCGAGGTCTCCGCGCTGCTGGGCCGCATGCCGTCGAACGTCGGCTACCAGCCCACGCTGGCGACCGAGATGGGCGCGCTCCAGGAGCGGATCACCTCGACCAAGAATGGCGCCATCACGTCGGTGCAGGCCGTGTACGTCCCGGCCGACGACCTCACCGACCCCGCCCCGGCCACCACGTTCGGCTTCCTCGACGCCTTCATCGTGCTGTCGCGGTCGATCTCCGAGAAGGGGATCTACCCGGCCATCGACCCGCTCGGCTCCAGTTCCCGCATCCTGGACCCGCAGTACGTCGGCGAGGAGCATTACGAGGTCGCCCAGCGCGTCCTGAAGATCCTCCAGCGCTACAAGGAACTCCGCGACATCATCGCGATCCTCGGCGTCGACGAGCTGTCCGAGGACGACAAGCTGGTCGTCCACCGCGCCCGCCGCATCGAGCGGTTCCTGTCGCAGCCGTTCTTCGTGGCCGAGGTCTTCCTCAACAAGCCGGGCGAGTACACCAAGCTGCCGGACACCATCCGCAGCTTCAGGGAGATCTGCGACGGCAAGTGGGACCACCTGCCGGAGTCGGCCTTCATGTACGTCGGCCCCATCGAACAGGCCGAGGAACAGGCCAAGAAGATGGGCGCGATCTGACCGGTACACCACCCCGACGGGGAGCCCTGATCCCATGGCCGACGCCATCCCGACCGCCGACCACGGCGCGACCTCGAGCCCGACCGGGCCGAAGTCGCTCCAGTGCCAGGTGGTCACGCCCGAGAAAACCGCCTTCGCCAAGACCGTGGACTTCGTCGCCCTGCCGCTCTACGACGGCGAGCTGGGCGTCCTCCCCGGCCGCGCGCCCCTGCTCGGCCGCCTCGGCTTCGGCGAGCTGCGGATCAAGACCGGCGACGCCGTCGAGTCGTACTTCGTCGACGGCGGCTTCGCCCAGGTCCGCGACGACGTCGTCACCGTCCTGACCTCCCGCGCCGTCCCGGCCGCCAAGATCGAGATGAACGGCACCGCCGCGCTGCTCGACGAGGCCCAGAAGGTCCGGGCCGCGACAGAGGCCGAGGCCGAGGAGAAGTCCCGGAACGTCGCCCGCCTCCGCGCCATGATGCACGTCAGCCGCAAGGCCTGACCCGCCCAGCCACGACCCTCCCCTCGGGACCGGACGAACGCTCACCCGTTTCGTCCGGTCCCGATTTTGCTTTCCAATCCTCCCTGGTCCCGTCCCGCCCCACACCCGGAGCATTCTCATGTCCGACCACGAACACGAACCCGAAGCCGACCACGTCCACGACGACACCTGCGGATGCGGCCACGACCACGAGCATGACGACGAGGAGATGGTCGAGATCGTCTACACCGCCCGCGAGGAGGTCCTGATCGCGGAGGGCATCTCGGCCGAGGAGTTCTCCGACGCCCTCGACAAGGCCATCGACGGCCTCGAGGCCCTGGCCATGCGCGAGGACGTCCCCGACGAGGACATCCCGGCCATGGAAGACCTGACGCTTTCCATCAAGGGGAAGGACTATCGCCTGGGCGACCTCGCCGAGGTGACGTTCGAAGGCGACTTCGACGACGAGGAGTTCGACGAGGAGGAAATCGGCGAGGAGGCCGAGGTTCAGGAGGACTGAACCGCCCCCTCCCTCACTCGCCGAGCGGGAACCCCACCCGACGGCGGGTGGGGTCGAGGAACCCTTCCCGATGGGCCAGCGGACGCTCGACCCACGCCGAGCCGTCCCATCCATGATGGACGACCGCGACGTCCGCCCCGTCGAGCGTGATCTCGAGGAATCCCGGCGGGCTGTCCCCCTCGCGGTCGACCAGCAACGGCGCGCCCGCGTTGAGGCAAAGCTCGTCGGGGACGCGAGGGGGCGTGAAGGCCCAGGCGTTATGGACGTGCCCACAGCAGAACAGGTGCGGGCCTAGCGTGGCCAGCCAGTCGGCCAGCTCGTCGGCGTTGACCAGCGGCTTCCACGCCAGGTCGTCACGCAGGCCTTCTGGGGCGTCGACGGGATAATGGCAGGCGACGATCAGGCGGTCGATCTCGTCGTGATGGTCCTCCCACAACTCCCGGGCGGCGGCGAGCTGCTCTTCCGGTAGGAGCCCCCGCGCGCCGACGGCCGGGCGGCAGGGGTCGAGCGCCAGCACCGCCGTCCGATCGGCGATGAACCGGAGCCATGGGTATTCGACGCCGCCGGCGAACCGGCCGAACGCGTGTTCGAAGTGGCGTCCTCGGGTCGCCCTCCTCGTGTAGCGATCATGGTTGCCGGGGATCACGGTCGCCCTTTCGGGCGTCCGCAGCAGCGGCCGCAGCGCGTCGTGGGCGCGCGCGAATTCCTCCCGCATGGAGGTCGTGGTCAGGTCGCCGGTGATGAGGACGTGATCGGGCCGGATCGAGGCCACCTTCTCGACGACGGCCGCCAGGCGCTCCTGGCGAAACCGCCGCGCCCGCCCGAGGAGCAGGGCCGTCATGCCGACGGCGCGCTTGCTCATCAGGCGGACGGGGTTGAGCGTCCATTCCCAGACGTGGATGTCCGACAGGTGCGCGATGCGGAAGGCCGCCAAGGGGAGTGTCCCGGGGTGATGGAGGGGGCGGGGAGATCCAGCGGCATCGGCGTCACGGCCCGGGGCGAGGGGGCTCGTTCGAGGCCGCGGGGACCGGCTCGCCCAGCGGGTCGGGCTGCCAGACGAAGTCGGGGAACAGCATGAGGGTGAGGATCACGGCCATCAGCGCGGCCGGGCCGATCACCAGGAAGACCCAGAGCCGCTCGAATTTCAGGTGCATGAAGTACCAGGCCACGAGCCCCGCCTTCGCGGCGGCCATCATCACCAGGCCGAACATCAGCGGGGCGGGCGAGTCCTGGAGGAAGCGGGCGAAGAAGTACTCGCCGACCGTCAGCAGGAACAGGCCGAGCAGCACTTTCATGTAAGGGGCGTGCGCCTCCACCGAGGCCGCGGCCGCCGCCTCGGCGGGCGTCGCGGGCGCGATCGGGGGGCTGGCGTCGACGTCGGTCATGTCCGGGCTCCTCGGGGCGGTCGGCGTCAGATGAGGTAGATGATCGTGAACAGCAGGATCCACACCACGTCGACGAAGTGCCAGTAGAGCCCCACGTATTCGATCGTCGCGAAGTTCTGGGCGGAGAACCGGCCGAGCAGCGACCCCAGGAAGACGATCGCCAGCGCGACGACCCCGACGGCGACGTGCAGGCCGTGGAAGCCGGTGGTGGCGAAGAAGCACGAGGCGAACAGGCTGACGTCCGGCGTGAAATGCCCCGTGGGGCTGATGCCCGCCGGGTACGTCCGCCCTTCCAGCAACTCGTGATACTCGTAGACCTGCACGCCCAGGAACAAACTCCCCAGGACCAGCGTGGCCAGCAGGTAGAGCGAACAGAGCCCCTTGCGGCCGCGCTGGATGGCCGAGACGGCCAGGACCATCGTGGCCGAGGAGCAGATCAGGATGAATGTGTTGATCGTCGTCAGGTCGACGCTCAGCGGGTTCATCAGCTCGTCGTAGGGCCGGGGCCAGCTCGACATCCGGAGCGGGATCGCCTCGGCCTTCGCCCCTAGCTGGCCGAGCGCGGCAACGAGTCCGTCGGCGCCCTCCTCGTCCAGGCCGTTCACGACGCCGTGGGGGACGGTCGCGAGGATCCGGGCGACCTCCGCCTCCGGCTTGCCGGTGGCCGCGGCGATCGCGCCCGCCGCGGCCGTCGCGTCGGCGCCGACGTCCGTCAAGACGACGCCGCGCGTCTCCTTTAGGCGGTCGAGCCGCGTGGCTGGGGCGTACAGGTTGCTGTACGAGGTCGGCGGGCTGCCGGCTCGGCAGACGATGTACGAGCCGATCAGTCCGGTGAAGAACATGACCTCGGTCGCCAGGAAGAGCCACATCCCCACCTTCCCCGGCGTCGCCGGCGCGGGGGCGGCGTCGGCCGAGAGGCGGTGGGGCGGGTGCCCGGCGGCTTCGAGGTGGGTCGGGGCGTCCGGGGACGTCATATCTGTGGGGCCTCGGGTCGCCTCGGGTCAGGCGGGCAAGGGGTTGAGCAGGAGCAGGAGCAGCACGGCGGGCAGGTAGAGGAACGAGGCCCCCATCAGCTTCCGGGCGTTCGAATCGGTGGGGACGCTCCAGAACCGGGCCGAGGCGGCGAGGTAGTAGATCCCCAGCAGCAAGGCCCCGGCGAAGTAGAACGACCCCGCGAGCCCGACGACCGTCGGCAGCAGGCTGGCGGGGATCAGGGCCAGGGCGTGGAGCGTCGACTGGCGGCCGGTCATCCGGCCGTCGGGGTCGAGGCACGGCAGCATCTTCATCCCGCCGCGGGCGTAGTCCTCGCGGTGGACCCAGGCGATCGCCAGGAAGTGCGGGAACTGCCAGAGGAAGACGATGAGGAAGAGGGTCCAGCCCTCGATGCTCAGCGTCCCGGTCGCCGCCGCCCAGCCGATGACCGGCGGCAACGCGCCGGGGATCGCGCCGACGCCCGTGTTCAGGGTGGTCAGGGGCTTGAGCGGGGTATAGACCCAGGCGTAGAGGGCGAGCGTCGCGACGGCGACCGCGGCGGCCGTCGCGTTCGCGAGCGCCAGCAGGACCAGCGTCCCGGCCGCGCCCAGCGCCACGCCGAAGGCGGCGGCCTCGCGCGGCGAGACCCGCCCGGTGGGCAGCGGGCGGCGTCGGGTCCGGCGCATCAGGGCGTCGCGGTCGCGTTCCCAGACCATGTTCAGCACGCTGGCGGCCCCGGCCACCAGGGCCGTGCCGAGGAGCGTCGCCAGCATGGTCGTCGGGTGGGCGCTGCCGCGGGCTCCCATCAGGAAGCCCGCGCCGGCCGTGATGACCACCAGGAGGACGATCCGAGGCTTGGTCAGCTCGAGGAACGCGGAGGTCCGGCCCTCGACGGCTTCCAGGGCCGCGGCCTCGGCGGGAGGCGCGGCGACGTTCAGGGCGGGCTCGCCCATCGAGGCGGCGGTGTTCAAGCGACGGCCTCCGTGTCGGTCGGGGACGAATGGGATGCCGGGAGATCGGCGCCGGGCGCCGGGGAGAGGTGGCGGTACGCCCGTAGCGCCGCGACCAGAGTCGCGGCGAGCAGCACGGCGCCGTTGGTCTGGTGCAGGGTCCGGGTCACGGCCTGGTAGAAGCCGACCGGCCGGGGCATGCCGTCGAACGGCCAGAGCATGACGAACGAGGCGACGCCGAGCAGGATTTGCACGCCAGCGAGGACCTCCGCGACCCGCGCCGCCGACTTGAGCGACGGCTTGGGCTCGGGGTTCTTCTTGATCCGCACATACAGGTGAGCGGCCACGCCCAGGATCGCCAGGCCGACGACGCCGTGGAAGATCGCGGCGGCCGTCCCGCTGAAGTGGCGCACCCAGGCGCCGACGCCGATCTGCGCGGCGGTCAGGACGACCGTGAAGGCGGCCAGGCCGCGGATCCGGCGGACGTCGGGCGTGGGGCGGGCGTCGGAGAGCCAGTCGCGGCCGGTGAACGTCGCGAGGGCGACGGTGATGGCGAAGAACGCCTGGGCGAGGCAGCCGTGCAGGGCGGCCAGCGTGGTCGAGTTCTGGGTGACCCGGAAGCCCCCCAGCAGACCCTGGACGATGACGATCGCCAGCGCCACCACGCCGAACGTCTTCATCCAGGCGCGGGTCTCGTGGAGGAAGAACCAGACGCAGAGCGCCATCGTCGCCAGCCCGACCGCCGCGCCGTAGAGGCGGTGGGAGTGCTCGACCTGGACGCCGAACGGGGCGTTCCAGAAGTTGTAGAGGAACATGTTCATGCCGAATGTCGTCGGCCAGTCGGGCACGGCCATGCCGACGCGATAGGTCGTCACCGACCCGCCGACGTACAGCAAGGGGAGCGTGAACACCGCCGCCAGCACCGCCGCCCAGTGGGGGGCGGCGCGGTAGGCGGAGGTCGGCTGGCGATCGGGTTCCGGCGCGGGGTCGAGTTTCGTCATGGCTTGCGCGTGCGGGGCGGCGACGGGTGCCGCCGGGGCGTCGTCCTCCGGTTCGGGCGGTTCGGGCCGGTCGGGTCGGGTCGGGTCGGGTCAGGCCATGACCGGGTCCAGGTTGATGTTCGGCGGCAGCGGGGAGGTCTGCGGCAGGTAGTCGTCCTCGGCCCCCGGGACGCTGAACTCATAGGGGGGGTGGAAGACCCGCGGCAGCTCGTCGAAGTTGTGATGCGGCGGCGGCGAGGTCGTCGCCCATTCCAGCGAGTTCGCCTTCCACGGATTGTCAGGCGCGGGGGCGCCGGCCACGATGCTGTGGAAGAAGTTGACTACGAGGATCAGCTGCGACAGCCCCAGGACGAAGGCGCAGACCGTCATGAACTGGTTCATCCAGACGACGCCCGGCGCCCGCAGGAACTCGTAGACGGTCGGGTCGGGGATGCGCCGCATGTGGCCGTGCCATCCCACGATGTGCATGAACAGGAAGGTCCCGGTCATGAAGACGAACGTGAGGAGGAAGTGGAGCTTCCCCAGCCCCTCGTTCATCATGCGGCCGAACATCTTCGGGAACCAGTAGTAGATCCCCGCGAAGAGGGCGAACGTGCTGCCGCCGAACAGGACGTAGTGGATGTGTCCGACGATGAAGTAGGTGTCGTGGATGTGGATGTCCACCGGCGTCGCCGCCATGAAGATCCCCGACAGCCCGCCGATGATGAACATCGAGACGAACGCCATCGCGTTGAGCATCGCCGTGGTGTACTGGATCCGCCCCCCCCACATCGTCCCGATCCAGTTGAAGACCTTGATCGCCGAGGGGAGCGCGATCATCATCGTCGAGACCATGAACGTCGCCCCGAGCGCGGGGTTCATGCCCGAGACGAACATGTGGTGGCCCCAGACCAGGAAGCCCATCCCGGCGATCGCCGCCAGCGCGATCACCATCGGCTTGTAGCCGAACAGCGGCTTGCGCGAGAACGTGCTGATCACGTCCGAGGCGATCCCCATCCCCGGCAGGATCATGATGTAGACCGCCGGGTGCGAGTAGAACCAGAACAGGTGCTGGAACAAGAGCGGCGCTCCGCCGCCGACGGCCGCCGGACCGTTGCCCGCCGAGCCGCCCACCGGGCTGAAGAAGTTCGTCCCGGCCAGGCGGTCGAGCAGCTGCATCACCAGCGCGGAGGTCAGGACCGGCAGGGCCACCGCCTGGAGCAACGCCGTGATGAACAGCGACCAGACGGTCATCGGCATCCGGAACAGCTTCATCCCCGGCGCCCGCAGCATGACCACGGTGGTGATGTAGTTGATCGACCCGGTCAGCGACGACACACCGGCGCAGAGCAGCGACAGCAGCCAGTACGTCTGGCCGTTGAGCGACCCCGGCGCGGCGTGGGCCAGCGTCGAGAGGGGCGGATAGCCGGTCCAGCCCGCCTCCGACGCCCCCCCTTCCACGAAGAACGACGCCAGCAGGAAGCCGATCCCCGGCCAGAGGATCCAGTAGCTGAACATGTTCAGCTTCGGGAACGCCATGTCCCGCGCGCCGATCATCAGCGGGATCAGGAAGTTGCCGAACGCCCCGGTCAGCAGCGGGATGATCACGAAGAAGATCATGATCGTGGCGTGCAGCGTGAACAGCTTGTTGTAGAACTCCGGCGGCATCTGGCCCCCCAGCGCGGGGTCGGACCAGAGCCACTTCGACAGGATCGGCACCGGCTTCCAGGGCCAGGCGAGCTGCCAGCGGATCACCATCGCCATCAGGCCGCCGAGCACGAATGCGAACAGCCCGGTGAACAGGAACTGGATCGCGATGACCTTGTGGTCGGTCGAGAAGACGTAGCGCGTCAGCGGGTTGCGCGGGCGCGGGTGGACGTGCGCGTCGCTCACTGCCGATCCCCCTCCGATGTCTCGTCATCGTCCTCGGGCTCGCCGACCTGGCTGCGCCCCTGCTCGGCGAGCCTGGCGGCCTGCCACGCCTCGAAGTCCTCTCGGGTCTCGTGGACCACGACCTCGCCCCGCATCTTGTAGTGGCCCCAGCCGCACAGCTCGGCGCAGGCCAGCTCGAACCGCCCGGCGCGGTCGCTGTCGAACCAGACCGGGATGGTCATCCCGGGGACCGCGTCCTGCTTGATCCGCATCTGGGGCAGGAAGAACGAGTGGATGACGTCGGCCGACTTCAGGTGGATCAGCGCCGTCTCGTCCTTGACGAAGTGGAGGTCGTTGATCGTGAACAGGTCGTCCATCGTGCCGATCTTGCCGTCGGGGCCGGGGTACTTGATCAGCCACTGGAACTGCCGCGCGGTCACCTCGGCCAGGACGGGGGTCCTGGGGGCGGCCGAGCGGAACTTGATGTCGGCCCAGGTGCCCATCTGATAGAGCGCCAGGAACAGCAGGATGCCGGCCGGGACGATCGTCCAGAGCACTTCCAGCCGCTGGCTGCCGTGGAAGTAGTGCGCGGGGCGGACGGGCTTGCCGTCGGCGTCCAGGCGGTCGGCGTAGCGGAACTGCGCCCAGACCATGGCCGCCTGGGTGGCGACGAAGACGATCCCGCTGAGCCACAGGATGATGAGGAAGAGCGCGTCGATCTCGCGGCCCGCCTTGGAGACGACGTGGCCGGGCTCGTCGGCCGGGTTCGGGAGCCACCAGTCGGGCGAGAACGGCGCGTAGGCGAACGCCCCCACGCTGAACAGGGCCGCGATGGCGAAGATCAGGGACCAGTATCGCAAATCAAGGGGCTCCCACGATCCGGCGACCCGGGCGGCCCCTCGTGACGGGGGGGCGGCCCGGAGCATCATCCTCGGTCACAGCATATCCCATCGCCGGCCCGGCCGCCCTCGCGGCGGGCCCCGTCGTCATCGTCGGGCCGCCTCGGCCTCGGCCACCGCCTCGGGCTCGGCCGCCACGCCCGGCCCGTCCAGCAGGTCGGGCTGATAGGGGAGCGCCAGGACGAAGTTCACCAGGTCCCAGATCTGGTCGTGATCGATCCCAGGGTAGTGCGCCGGCATCTGCGCGCCGGTGATCCCCTTGGCGATCCGCCAGTAAAGGTCGATCGGGCGGCGGCCCCCCTTGTAGACCGGCACCGTCAGGTTCGCCGGCCGCAGGGGGTTGCCCCATTCGTCGAGCTTCTGCTTCCACAGCTCCCGGGTGGGCTCGTCCAGGAGCGCCACGCGCTCGTCCATCTTGCTCGGGTCGCCCCGGAAGACGACGCGGTTGAAGACGTCCGGCGGGACGAAGCTCTGGCCGTCCCCCCGCCCCTTCGGGCCGTGGCAGCCGGCGCATTCGAGCTTCTCCTTGGTCCGCCCCAGGAACAGCTCGCGGCCCCGCAAGACGCTCTCGGGCGAGGGGGGCGTTCGGGGGGTCGGCGGGTCCACCACCCGATCCTCGGCGTCTTCCCACTTGCCGAACACGACGGAGAGGAGGTCCTGGACGATGTCGTCTTCCAGGGCGTCCGGGTCCTCGTCCTCGCCGAGGAAGCCTTCCTCGATCATCGCCAGCTCGGTCTCGCCGCGGAGGCTCAGGAAGGTGACGTAGTCGACCACCTGCTCGACCTCCTCCTCGGTCAGCAGCGCCTTGAACGCCGGCATCGACGTGCCTTCGAGGCCGTCATTGATGGAGCGCCGGAGGTCGTCGCGGGTGGGGCGGGCGCCGGTGGGGGTGGAGGTGAACTTGAAGAGGCCCCGGCGGAAGTCGCGCGGCGGCGGGAAGACGAACGGGGCCGTGGGGCCGTTCCCCGCCCCGCTCAGGCCGTGGCAGTGGAGGCAGTGGCGACGATACAGCGCGAAGCCGCCGGCGTGGGGCAGCTTCCTGGGCCCCTCGGCCGTCCTGACGAAATTCCCCAGCAGCCCGCCGACCACGCCCGATTCGTCCGCCGAGAGCGGCGCGCCCTCGGGCACGTGGATCTCCTTCGGGTTCGGCCCGTAGAGTTCGGCCATCACGGCGCGGGCCCGCTCGCGGATCCTGGGCTTGTCGGCCAGGTGGGACTTCCCCTCGAGTTCGCGGGTCATCCCCGGCTGTTCCTCGTAGGCGAGCGGGGCGGCGAAGTCGGCGTCCGAGCATCCGGCCGCCAGCGCCAGCACGATCCAAGGTCCGAACACGGGACGCCGTCGCACGATCACGCGAACATCTCCAGGGCCAGGGCGCGCCGGACTTCGTCGTGCGGCGTGAAGGGCGGGGCTGCCAGGGACGACCCGATCCGTCCGCCGCGCGCGGGCCGGACTGGCCGGGTCACGACGGCGAGGCCCGTCCGACCCACGGGTCGGACGGCGTGTCGGGGGGCCGCGATTGGTGTGATTCCGGCCCGGCCACGATCCGCGTCGGGCCGCTCCCTCGTCCGTATGGTAAGGTTATCGTAGCCGGCCGCGGCGGCCCCCACAAGCGGAACAGCGATTTCGGGCCCTTCGCTCGATTCGAAGGCTCCGATTCTTTCGAACAAAGCGGGAACCCCCGACGGGAGCATCGCCCCGTGGCAAGGCCCCGCGCGCCCTGGGAGGGACCGTCCGTGAAGCGTTCCAAGGACGCGCCGGACCTTGAAGAGCCGGGGCGCGGGCGGTTCGGCTCCGGGTGCCGGATGCGGCGGCTGGTCTTCGTCGAGCCGGTTGAGGAGCCGACCCCGGGCTACTGGTCGACCACGCGCAAGCCCCTCCCCTCGCTGCTGCTGATCGCGCCAATCGTCCTGGCCTACGAGTTCGGCGTCGTCTGGCTGGGGGGGGTTGAGTCTCAGGCGCTCCGGACCGGGGCCGACGCCTGGCTGCGGCATTCCCTGGCCGCCGCCGGCCTCACCGACCACTGGCTGCTGCCTCTGTCCCTGGTGCTGGTGCTTCTCGGCTGGCAGGCGACCCAGACCGAGGGGTGGAAGTTCTCGCCGATGGTCCTGGCGGGGATGGTGATCGAGAGCCTGGTCCTCGCCGTCGCGCTGGTCGGGGTCAGCCGGCTGGTCGACGTGGGCTTCGACCTGATGGAGCGGACGCCTCCTCCGGCCGCGCTATTCCAGGCGAACCCCGGCGCGACCGACGACGAGATGGCCCGGCTGATCGGCTTCCTGGGCGCGGGGGTGTACGAGGAGGCGCTGTTCCGGCTGCTGCTCGTCCCGGCGCTCTTCTACACGTTAAAGGCCATGCAGGCCCCGCAGGTGCTGGCGGGGGCGTTCGCGGCGAGCGGGTCGGCGTTGCTGTTCTCTCTGGCCCACCACGCGGGGCATCCGGGCGAGGCGTTCACCTGGTTCGCGTTCATCTTCCGCTGGATGGCGGGCGTCTTCTTCGCCTGGGTCTTCATCCTGCGGGGGTTCGGCATCGCCGTCGGCGCGCATACCGCCTACGATGTACTCGTCGGTTGGGTCGGTTGGGACGGTTGAGGCCGACCTCGCCCCGCCCCCCCCGCCCCGCAGTCCCTCCGGGCCGACATCCGCTCGCGGCGTGGAAGCCGGGGCCCCGGCGGAGACGGACCTCCCCCCGCCCACAACCTTCATTCGAGAGGCGGCGCCGCGTCGGACCGCGGCGGGCGCCAGGTGGTGACTCGTGGCATCAGGATATCGTCTGGGCTCGTGGATCGTCGTCGTCGCAATCCTCCTCTCCGGGGCGCTCTGCCTGGCCTGGGTGCGAGCCGCAAGCCGGACCGCGGCCGGATCCCCGGCCGGTCAAAACCTCGGCGACGCGGGCGACCCGATCGGCCCGTTCTCGCTGGTGGAGCGTTCAGGGGAAGCGGTGACGGACGCGACGCTCCGGGATCGTGTGTGGGTCGCCTCGTTCATCTTCACGCGCTGCAAGCTCTCGTGCCCGCGAATCACCAGCGTGATGAAGAGCTTGCAGGACCGGCTGGGCGACGCCGACGTGAAGCTCGTGAGCATCTCCGTCGACCCCGAATACGACACGCCCGAGGTGCTGGCGGAGTACGCCCGGACCTTCGGCGCCGACCCCGACCGCTGGTGGTTCCTGACCGGGCCGAAGGACGAGACGCTGGAGCTGATCCGCAAGAACTTCCTGGTCACGGCGATGACGAACCCGTCCCCCGCCGCCGACGGCTCCGACGAAGCCGTCATCCACAGCGACCGGCTGGCGCTCGTCGACCGCGGCCGGCTCGTGGGCCTGTTCGAGAGCGGCGATCCCCAGGCTCTCGACGCCCTGATCGTCCAGGCGAAGCGGCGGGCGCTCCCCCCGTGGGTTCGGTCGCTGCCGCCGATCAACGCGAGCCTGAACGCCCTCTGCACCGTGTTGCTGCTGCTCGGCTGGCGAGCGATCCGTCGGCCCTCCGGCCCGGCGAACCTCGCGGCGACCGAGCAAGAGGCGCACGCGCGGCCGACCGTCGCCGGTCGACTCGCGGCCCTCTGGGGCAGCCCGGCGGCGCGCGGGCACGTGCTGGCGATGGGGCTGGCCGTCCTGGCCTCGGCGATCTTCCTGGGGAGCTACCTGACCTACCACGCCTTCGCCGGCAGCAAGAGGTTCCCAGGCGAGGGCTTCACGAAGTGGGCCTACCTGACGATCCTGACCTCGCACAGCCTGCTCGCGGCGCTGGCCGCCCTGCCGCTGGTGGGGACCGTGCTCTACCGCGCGATCCGCGGCGACTACGCCGGCCACGCCCGCGCCGCCCGCGTCGCGTTCCCGGTCTGGCTGTACGTATCGATCACGGGCGTCGTGATTTACTGGATGCTCTACCAGCTCCCTCTCGGCTCCACCGGGTGAGCCCGGGTACCGAGCGGGCCCGGGTACCGAGAGGGCCCGACGGGATTCGAAGTGCGAAAGGGCCGGCGAGACCTGCCTGAGCCAGGTCGCG
>NZ_JBBCIR010000017.1:0-89924 GCF_037189885.1 Paludisphaera sp. | reverse complement strand
TCCACGACGTCCTGCTGCTCGTCGGCGATGCGGAGAGGCGCGAACGGGACGCCGCCCGCGCCTCTCCGGGCACCGGCCCGGCCCCGGCCGCCTGAGCCTCTACGGCCTCTTTTCGACAGAGCACCACGAGGGGAGAAGGGGGGGATTGGCGGCGGCGCCCCGCTTCGCGACCATGCCGGAATCAGCGGCGGGCCGTCGCCCCGGGGGGGAGGGGACGAATTAGGAGTGGCGGTCCACGTTGCCGTGGCGCGGGCGTCCTCTTTCGCGTCCCCGCGATCTTCCCGATTCCATCGGTCGCGCCGATCGGCGGGCAGCGGCATTGTGAGAAAGCGCTCCAGGGTTCGGCGTGGCGGGCCGATATCCTTTTTGGCCCGGCGAACAGCAGGGCTCAAACACGCCAATGGCATGGCGACCCTCGACCAGTTGAGCGGCTTCTCCAAGGATGGGCGGCGTCCGAACTCTCGGGCGCGTTTCAACGATCACCCAGCGACACGCCCGTCGACGAGGAGAAGCGATGACCCCTCAGCGCCCCCTCATGCGCATCGCCATGTTCCTGGCCGCCGCCACGGCCGGCATCCCTTCCGCCCGGGGCGAAGACGCCCCCGCCGCGCCCGTCTGGCGCGAAGACTATGGCGCGGCGCTCGAAGAGGCCCGCGCCACGGGCCGCCTCCTTTGGATCCAGTTCACCGGGCCGTGGTGCCCGAACTGCGTCCGCATGGAGCACGATTCGCTCGCCAGCCCGGCCGTGGTCGCCCGCGCCAATTCGGGGTTCATCCCGGTGAGGCTCCAGGCCGACGTCCACCAGGAACTCGCCCTGAGCTTCGACGTGACCGGCCTCCCCGCCAGCGTCATCGTCGGCCCCGATCGGGACGTCATGGCCGTCCATGAGGGCTATCTCGGCCCGGAGGAACTCGACGGGCTGCTCGGGCGGGCGATGGCGGCCCATGAGACCCGGCTGGCGTCCGGGTTCGTCGGCCCGCCGCGGCCGTCGGGGCGTCGCGCGGAGTTGGGCGGCTTCTGCCCGGTGAGCCTCGTCGCCGACGGGGTCCTTGCGGCGGGCCGCGACGAGCACGCCGCGGAGTACGGCGGTCGCGTCTACCGCCTCGCCGACGCCGCCGCGCTCGACGCCTTCCGTCGCGACCCGGAGCGGTTCGTCCCGGCCAACGACGGCCGCTGCCCGGTCGAGCGCCTGGACGCCGATCGCGAGGCCGACGGCGACCTCCGCTTCGCCGCCCTGTACCGGGAGCGGCTCTACCTCTGCTCGTCGGAGGGGGACCGCGAGCGCTTCATGGCGGATCCGGATCGCTACGCCGCCGTCGGCGTGGAGGCCGGCGGCGTCTGCCCTCACTGCCTGGCCGAACGCGGCGAGGCCGTCCCCGGCGACCCCCGGTATTGCCTCGTCGTGGGGGGCCGCCGCTTCTGGTTCCCCGACGAGAGCCACCGGGGCGCGTTCCTGGCGCTGGCGCCCGCCGGCCGGATCCGCCGCTGATCGCCCCTGGCGCCCGGTTTGCTCCCTCGCCCGTCGTGCGAACGACCGACGATCACGATGGAGCCGATTGATGGACGCGACCGGGCGACGATTCCGATCGGCGATGGACCTGGGGGGCCTCACCTTCGTCGAGGCCCTGCGCCGGACGTGGGACAAGGTGAATGAGCATGAGCTGATGACGCGGGCCGCCGCGATCACATTCTACGCGCTGGCGTCCCTGGTCCCGTTCCTGGGCCTGGTCGTCCTGCTCGCGGCCTACCTCGTGCCGTGGTTCGCGGAGGGGAAGGCCCTGGACCCCTCGACGCTGCTGAACCAGTTCCTCCCCCCCGAGGCGGCGAAGCTGCTGGGCGATCAGCTCAATGACATGCGGGGCCGGGGGAACGCCGGGCTGGCGTCGGTTGGCACGCTGGCGCTCCTGTGGCTGAATTCCAGCCTGTTCATGAGCGTGATGGACGCCGCCAACGTCATCATGGGCGTCGAGGAGCGGCGACCATTCTGGAAGCGGCGGCTCATCGGCGTGATGATGGCGGTGCTGGAGGCGATCCTCCTGATCCTGGTGCTCGCCAGCACCCTGCTGTGGCCGCAGATCCTCGGCTTCCTGCAACTGGGCTTCGTCTCCGAGATCCTGCTGACCGTCGCCCACGCGCTGACCGTCTTCGGGCTGGTGCTGATCAGCTTCGCCGTGGCGATGTACTTCGCCCCCGACGCCGACCAGCGCTGGGAATGGATCACCCCCGGCAGCCTGCTGGGCGCGATCCTCCTGGTCGCCGTCAGCTACCTGTTCCGGTTCTACGTCCAGCGCTGGGGGGATTACAACGCGACGTACGGCTCGATGGCCGGCGTGGTCGTCCTGACGAGCTGGATGTGGCTCTGCAGCGTGGAGCTGCTGGCGGCGGCCGAGTTCAACAAGGTGATCGAGGACGCCTCCCCGTACGGCAAGGACTACGGCCAGCGCGTGGAGGATCCGGCCACCAAGGCCCGCGCCCGGGGGTTCATCTCGTCGTTCTTCCGGCGGGGGCCGATCAAGACGCCGCCGGGGCGGATGCGCTCGCCGGTCTTCCCGGAGAGGCCTCGCGAGGGGGGATCCGAGGGGGGAGGGCCGGTCGACGCGGGTTCATGAGTGCGAGCCTCGTGGAAAGTTCGTCTTGAACTCGGGGCGACGAGGCCCTATTGTGACCGTCGCCTCGATGCTGGATGTAGCGGCAATGGATTGCGACCCCGAGGTCAAGCAGGCGGAAGGCTTCGCCACACCACTCGCTCGGCACCGCATCGCCCATTCCCGCCGATCCCGCCTCCCGGCGGATCTCGCGTCGCCCGTTCGACGCCGATCTCGATCTCCTCCGAGACACGCAACGCCCCCCTCGCGGCCCCGCGCGCGAACCCTGGAAGGTTCAGCGTCGCGGACCCGGCCCTCGGGGAGGCCCGGATTCACCGAGCTGAAGGAGACAGGCCCGATGACCGTCCGCTGGAAGCCCCTGCTGATCCTGTCCGGACTCTTCGTCGCGGTCGCCGTCGTGGGCGTGATCGCGATCTCGTCCACGCTGGCGCCGCCCACGCCCCAGGCCCTGCTGAAGCAGGCCCGCGCCGCCCGCGACGCCGGCCGGCTGGCCGACGCGGAGATCCACTTCAAGCAGGCCCTCCAGGTGGGCGCCGTCGACGCGGCCGTCCACGACGAGATCGCCACGCTCTACGAGAAGATGCTGGCCTCCGCCCCCGCCGAGCGCAAGGACGCCCTGCGGGCCGAGCGGGTCGACCACCTGCTCAAGGCGCAGAAGCTCGACCCGAACCTGAAGGGGCCCCGGCTGCGGCTGCTCCACGACGCGATGGCCGACGACGTCGTCCCCGACTCGATCGCCTGGGCCCGCGAGGTCGCCGGCATCGACCCCGACGACCTGGACGCCGCCTTCGTGCTGGCCTTCCAGGAGCTGGAGGGGGGCTCGCCGAACCTGGCCGACGTGCGCAAGCGGCTCGACCAGCTCGTCGCCGGCGGCGCCCCCGAGGTCCGCCGGCTGCTGATCCAGGCTCGCCTGGCCGACGCGGCCAACGACGACGCCGCCCGCGCCGAGGCCCTGGCCGCCGGCCGCGCCCTGACGCTCGCCGACGACGCCGGCCCGACCGACATGATGGCCAAGCTGCGGCTCTCCGCCCTGGCCGCCCGGTCCGAGTCCGACCCGGCCGCGCGGGCCGAGATCGTCAAGGACATGGTCGCCCTGTCCGACCGCGTCGTGGCCTCCGCCGAGCCCGGCTCGCAGCGCGTGACGCGGCTGCTGTACCTCCTGGAGCAGTCGCAGCGCGGGCTGATCCAGCAGGCCCAGGCCGCCGGCCAGGCACCGTCCGAGGGGCTCGTCGATGCGATCGAGGGCCAGCTCGACGCGCTCTATGAGAAGTCTCGCGAGCTGGGCGATCGGGCCGACTTCCAGATCCACCTGACCTACGCCGACCACCTGCGGTTCCGCCGCCTCCGCGACCGCTGCCTCCAGGTCGTGAAGGAGGCCCTGGCCACCCCCCAGGCCACGCGGCCCAACTCCATCCTGATCGCCCTGGGCCTGCACACCGTCGGCGCCGAGGTGGCGCTGATGGACACCGAGGACTCGGCCCGCGTCGCCAAGGCCACGCCGCACGTCCAGGCCCTGCTGGCCGCCGCCGACGACCGCTACCAGGGGCTCGGCCACCTGTTCCAGGGGGCCCTGGAGCTGGAGGAATCGGGCCTGGGCGTCGGCGCCTCCGCCGCGCCCAAGGCCGGGGCCGACCCCAAGGACCAGGCCCGGCTCCGCGCCAGCGCCCTGGCCCACCTGAAGGCCGCCGCCCAGAAGCTCCCCCAGGTCGCCGAGGCGCAGGCCCGCTACGGCGTGGCGCTGGTCCTCAACCAGGAGCAGGCCCTCGGCCGGCAGTACCTGCAGAACGCCCTGAGGATGTCCGCCCTGGACCCGCAGTATGAGTTCTGGGCCGCCTGGACGATGCTCCAGGCCGGCTACCCCGAGGAGGCGCTGCCGATCGTCGAGTCGATCGCCCGCAAGCTCGACGAGGGGGCCGTCCCGGCCGACATGCGCGGGGCGCTGCACCAGCTCGCCGGCGAGGCCTACCAGGCCCGCGGCGGCGCCGGCGACCTCGACCGCGCCGCCCGCGAGTTCGAGCGGGTCGCCGGCGACGGCGACCGCTCCGACGGCGGCGCCACGCTCCGGCTCGCGCAGATCGACGTCCAGCGCGGCCGGCTCGACGAGGCCTACGCCCGCGTCGACGCCCTGCGGAAGACCGGCCAGGCGCCCCCGGCCGCCGAGAACCTCGCGGTGCTGATCCTCCAGCGGCAGGGCAAGGACGACGAGGCCCGCGAGGTCCTCGCCCGGGCCCGCGCCAAGTTCCCCGACGCCTCCGAGATCGCCGGCCTCGACGCGGCGCTGAAGGTCCGCGACAAGAAGGCCGAAGAGGCCGACAAGTTGCTGGCCGACTTCCTGGCCGCCCACCCCGACGACGTGACCCTCGCCGCCATGCGGGCCCAGATCCTCGTCGACGAGCTCGGCCGCGTGGACGACGCCCGCAAGCTGCTGGCCGAGGTCGGCGAGCGCGGCAACACCACCGCCCCGTGGGTCCAGCTCGCCCAGATCGAGATGGGCCGCGACGACCTGGAGGCCGCCGCCGCCGTCGTCGCCAAGGTCCGCTCCCGCTGGAAGGAAGGGGCCGTCGGCGACGTGCTCGAGGGCCAGCTCGCGCTGAAGCGGAGCGACGTCCCGGCCGCCATCGCCCACTTCGACGAGGCCCTCAGGAAGGACCCCCAGAACAAGGTGGTCGCCTTCTGGAAGGCCCAGCTCGACGGCAGCACCGGCGACCTCGCCGGCGCGGCCCAGGCCCTGGGCGACATCGTCAAGGACCGGCCGTCGAAGGAGGTCGACCAGGGCGTGACGCTGCTCCAGGCGGCCCAGTCGGCCCTGGCGGCGGTCTCGCTCCAGGCCGGCGACGTCGACGACGCCATCCGTCGGTTCGAGGAGCTGAAGCGCGGCAACGCGTCGGGCTCGCTCTCGCGCGACGACCGCTGGCGGCTCGTCGACGCCTACGTCGCCAAGAAGCAGTGGCCGGCCGCCAAGGCCGAGATGAACGCCCTGCTGGCCGACCCGGCCGCCCCCGCGAGCCTCGACGACCGCGTCCGGGCCGCCAACTACCACCGCCAGCAGGACGAGATCCCGGCCGCCGTGGCCCTGCTGGAGGGCGTCCTGAAGGAGAGCCCCTCGAACGCCTCCGCCGTCGTCACCCGCGCCCTGCTGCATATGCAGGCCAAGGAGTACCCCGCGGCCTCGTCCCTGCTCCGCGCCGGCGTCGAGGGCACGACGAAGGAGGGGAAGCCGGTCCCCGAGGTCTTCTTCCTGATGCTGGCCGCCGTGGAATACGAGGCCCCGCCGGTCGAGACCTCCGCCGAGCGGACCATCAAGGTCGTCGACGAGGGGCTGGCCGTCGTCCCCGACTCGATCCCGCTGGTCCAGGCGAAGTACCTGATCCTGGACAAGGGGGGCGACTCCGACAAGGCGCTCGAGTTCGTCGAGGCCCGCTCCAAGGACGACGCGAAGGGGATCTACCGCCGGATGCTGGTGGACGTCTACCGGCATCGCGGGAACTACGAGGGCGCCGAGGCGCTGCTCCGCGGCCTGACGGCCGACAACCCGACCGACGGCAACCTCGCCGCCAGCCTCGTCGAGGTCGTCTCGCTCGCCGCGGGCGAGGCCATGGCGGCCGGCGACGCCGACAAGCTCCGGGCGCTTGAGGATTCGGCCGAGTCGCTGATCCGCGACTACCGCGCGAAGTTCCCCACGAACGTCGCCATCCTCCAGGCCGAGTGCGACCAGGCGGCGCGTCGGGGCGACTTCACCCGCGCCGTGGAGATCACCCGCGACATCGACAAGGTCGCCAAGCATTCGGCGGTCGGCCCGCTGCTCCGGGCCCGGCTGTTCGCCACGCAGAACCGCGCCGACGACGTCGCCGCGGCCTACGCCGAGGCGGTCGAGCGCGAGCCGCGCCGGTCCGACGTCCGCGTCTCGCTCGGCAAGGCCGCCCTCCGGGTTGGCAAGGTCGACGAGGCGCTGGCCCAGGCCCGGCACGTCCTGGGGACGCAGCCGACGAACCGCGACGCCAACATCCTCCAGGCCGCGGCGCTGGACGCCACCGGCGTCGGCGACGCCCAGCGCGACGAGGCCCGCGCGGCGGCCGTGGCCCAGCTCGAATCGGCCGTGGCGGCCGACCCCAAGTTCGTCGACGCCCTGGAGACGATCGCCGACATCGAGCTGAAGCGGAACCGCCGCCCGGCGGCCCTGGCCGCCCTCAAGCGGGCGCTCGCCGCCGACCCGTCCAACCCCGCGGCGCTGGCGCGGTACGTCCAGCTCCTGGCCGAGCCCGACCCGGCCGCCCCCTCGGCCCGCCCGGCCGGGCTGGAGGAGGCCAGGCGGCTGGCCTCCGAGGTCGTCGCCCGCGACCAGAAGGGCGCCGAGGTCCTGGCCGTGGCCGTCGGCCTGCACAAGGCCCGCCGGCTCGACCTGGCCCTGCCCCTCTCCGAGAAGGCCGTCGAGCTGCTCGACTCCCCCGTCTCGCACCTCAACCTGGGCGACCTGCTCCTCGCCCTGGCCGAGGGGCAGCCCGACCCGGAGAAGGCCCGCCCCTACTTCGAGCGCGCCGTCGACGAGTACGACCGCGTGCTGAAGGTCCAGCCGCTGGCGATCGAGGCGATCAACAACAAGGCCTGGGTCCTGCACAGCTCGCTGGGCCGCAGCCGCGAGGCGATGGAGCTGATCGAGTCGATCCTCCCCCGCGTCAACGCCGCGCTGCTGCCGGGCGAGTTCTACGACACCGTCGGCGCCGTGCAGGAGGCCGTCGGCCGGGTCGAGGACGCCGAGCGTTCCTACCTGGAAGGCCTGAAGCGGTCGCCCGAGCTGGCCGTGCTGCACTACCACTACGGCAGGCTGATCGCCTCCGACAAGGCCCGCGGCGACCGCGCCAGGGACCACCTGGAGAAGGCCGTCGCCGCCAAGGACCAGCTCAGCCCCGCGATGGTCGACGAGGCCGTCCGCCTGGTCCAGCGGATCGAGGGCGAGTCCCGCTGACGCGGGGCCGACGCGAGGTCCTGATAACCACGCTCTTCCCCCCCGGTGGGGGAAGACAGACCGCGAAGCGGTCAGTTGAGGGGGAGCCCGCCCGCGGGGTTCCGGAATTCGCGACCCGTCGCGCGGGCCGACGGCCCCGGGAGGTCCCTCCGGACACCGAGCCTCGTGGCGCTCGTCCCCCCCTCATCCAGCCCTTCGGGCCACCTTCCCCCTCCAGGGGGGAAGGTCGTCATGATCCCCGCCTCGCCCTCGCCGCCGATCCCGCGTCGTCGCGGCGGCTGGCGCGTCGACAGGCCGCCCCGGGTCGTGATAGGGTGGTCGAGACGCGGCGGCCCGGCGATCCCGCGGGGGCCCCGCCTCCAAAACCTCTCGGAGAATCCCACGTGACGACCGGACGTTACACCATCCTCGCCGCCTTCCTCGGCTGCCTCGCGCTCGCCGCGCCGGCCGCCCTCGCCCAGGACGCCAACCCGCGCGTCGAGCTGGACACCACCGCCGGCAAGATCGTGCTGGAGCTGGACCCCGCCAAGGCGCCGATCAGCGTCGAGAACTTCCTGAAGTACGTGGACGACGGCTTCTACGACGGCCTGATCTTCCACCGCGTCATCAAGGACTTCATGATCCAGGGGGGCGGCTTCGCCGAGAACCTCCGGGAGAAGACCGAGGGCGTCCGGGGCCCCATCAAGAACGAGTCGCGTAATGGGCTGTCCAACGCCCGCGGCACGATCGCCATGGCCCGGACCAACAACCCGAACTCCGCCACCTGCCAGTTCTACATCAACCACGGCGACAACGCCTTCCTGGACACCGCCGGCGGCGGCTACGCCGTCTTCGGCAAGGTGGTCGAGGGGATGGACGTCGTCGACGCCATCGCCAACTCCCAGACCGCCACCCGCGGGCCGCTCGACGACGTGCCGGTCAAGACGGTCACGATCACCAGCGCCAAGCGCGTGAAGCCCTGACAACGCGACGGCGGGGCAGCGTCCCTTGACCCACGCCACGCGCGCGCCCTATGATGGCGCACCCCGAGGGAGGCGGCACGCGCCACGCGCCGCTTCCTTCGCTTTTCGAACCGTCGCGTGTTGGAGGCTCACTGCTCATGGCTCACGTCGTCGCGGAGCCCTGCTTCGATTGCAAGTACACGGACTGCGTCGTGGTCTGCCCCGTCGATTGCTTCTACGAGGGCGCCCAGATGCTGTACATCCACCCGGATGAGTGCATCGATTGCGAGGCCTGCGTCCCCGAGTGTCCCGTCGAGGCCATCTTCCACGAAGACAACCTCCCGGAGGAGTGGAAGGAATTCACGGCGCTCAACGCCGAGATGTCCACGCAGAGCCCCAACATCAACGAGAAGAAGGACGCCCTCGAGGGGAAGGACTGCGACAAGAGCCGCAAGCGCGACTGACCCCCGTCCGCTCCGGCGTCGCCCCGAGATCGCTCAAGGCCCCGCCGGATCGCCGGCGGGGCTTTTTCGCGCGCCGGCCTCGCCCGATCGGCCCAGGAACAGCAGCGTCCCGCCGACGACCAGGCAGGTCAGGGCCGAGCCGGTCATCACCGGCAGCACGCCCCAGGCGGCCGACGCGCGGCCCGTCCACAGGGCGCCAAGGGGCACCGAGCCCGAGAAGACGACCATCCAGATCCCCATGATCCGACCCCGCAACTCCGCCGGGATCGTCATCTGGATCATCGTCTGCGTCGACGAGTAGAAGAACGCCGCGCCGAACCACGCCCCGAACAGGCACGCGGCGGCGCAAGCCATCCGCGCGGCGACCGGCCAGTCGGCGGAGGTCCATCGGGGGAAGAACGAGGCGAGCAGCAGGAACGCGGCGAAGGCCACCATCCCCAGCGCGATCATCCGATCCTTGCGCACGTCGTCCCCCATCCTGGCGACCGTCAGCGCCCCGGCCGTGGCGCCGAGCCCGCCGCTGGCCAGCAGCACGCTGTAGCCGCCGACCTCCACCCCCACCACCGTCCGGGCGAAGACCGGCATCATCGCCTCGTATCCCATCCCCGCCAGGCCGAAGAACCCCATCAGGGCGAGATGCCCGGCGATCCGTCGCTCCCCCCGGACGTAGACCAGCCCCGCCAGCACGTCCCCCACGGCCGCCCCGCGCCCCAGCCCGCCGCGGGCCTTCGGCGTCGTGCGGATCGCCATCACGGTGCCGATCGCCGCCAGGTAGCTCACCGCGTTGAGCGTGAAGCAGCCCGCCGCCCCCAGCACCGCGAACCCCAGGCCCGCCAGCGCCGGGCCGATGACCCGCGTGGCGTTGAACAGCCCCGAGTTCAGCGCGATCGCGTTGGTCAGCCGCGACGGCCCCACCAGCTCATAGAGGAAGACGTGCCGGCTGGGCAGCTCGAACGAGACGCAGATCCGGGCGGTCGCCAGGATCGCCACCATCTGCCAGAACTGGATGGTCCCCGCCGTCACCAGGAACGCCAGCGCCGTCGCGCAGGCCATCTGGCCCAGCTCCATCGCCAGGATCATGCGCTTGGGGGCGACGCGGTCGGAGATCGCGCCGGCGAACAGGCCGATGATCAGCCCCGGCATGAGGTTGGCGGCCTCGATGACCCCCAGCCGCTCGGCCGACCCGGTCTGCTCGTAGACCAGCCAGCGCACGGCCGCGGCCTGGAGCCACGTCCCGATCAGGCTGATCCCCTGGCCGGTGAAGTAGAGCCGGTAGTCCCGATTCTCCAGCGCCGCGAACGTCCCCCCGCGCGAGCCCGTCTCGTCGGCGCTCATGACGGCCTCGCGGCCCACGGCCTCGCCGCGACCGCGTACACGGCCGCCGCGACGCCCCACCCCATCAGCGCCGCCGGCTGGAGCCGCCCCAGGCCCGGCGCGACGACCGGCGCGAGCCCGACCACGACCCCCGCGCCCCACGCCGCGATCCCCGGGATGCGCCAACCCGGCCGGATCTCGCCCTGGTCGCGCCGGAGCGCCTCGACCGCCAGCACGCCGGCCAGGGGCGCGAACAACGCCCCGGAGATCCCGGCGATCGTCTCCACGTCGCCCGCGAACCCGACCGCGCCGGGGACGACGAACAGCAGGTACGACAGCCCGACGCCCTTCCACTTGCCCATGCCCGGCCAGTGGGCGCGGAAGCGGCTCGCGAACAGCGACGAGGCGTAGCACGCCGGCGCCAGCGACGCCAGGCCCAGCAGCAGCACCAACGCCCCGATCATCCAGCGATCGGCCGAGTCGGCCGCGCGTCGCCAGGTCGTGTCCATCGGGCCGAGGGAGCCGAGCACGATCGCCGCCAGCGTCGTGACGGCGCCCGCCGCCAGGATGGCCGTCCAGCCGCCGAGCCGGGCGTCGCGACGGTCTCGGGTCGCCGCCCCCCACTCCACGGCCATCACGCCGGCGAACGCGAACGCCGCGAAGACGAACTGGAAGCTCCGGGGCTCGAAACCGCCGGCCCGCGCGGCGGAGCCGCCGCCGATCGCCTCGCCGTTCCACCACGCCACGGCCGCCGCCGCGACGACCAGCACCCCGGCGAACGGCGCGTAGACCCGCATCAACGCCGCGATCACCCCCATCAGGTTCAGCCCGTTGGCCGCGATGATGATGAACGCCCACCAGGCCAGCGACGCCAACACCAGCGGGCTTTCCAGCGTCACCCCCATCACCTCCGGCCGCGCGTCCCAATGGCCCAGCAGCCCCCACGCCGAGAGGCCGTCGAGCGTCATCCGGACCGAGTACCAGATGGCGACCGACCCCCAGAGCGCGGCGAACGACCCGTGGAGGACGCCGGCGATCCACTCGGCCCCGCGCGCCCCCAGGGCCGAGGCCGCGACGACCGGCAGCCGGCCGCGCGTCCGCAGGCCGAGTCCCGCCAACGGCAGGTAGACCAGCGCGTAACAGGCCCCCAGCGCCAGGAGGCAGGACAACCATCGGTCGCCGACGGCGGCGCCGGCGTCGATCGCCCCCAGGGCGTCGAGCAGGGGGAACCACGTCACCACGCCGAGGAACGCCGGCGCGACGGTCCGGGCCCAGCCGCGAGGGGGCGGCATGGGCGCCACGAGGCTCTCGCGGACCACGGGAGGGAGGGCGTGCGAGGGGGGGATTGGAGAGGTCACGGCGGCCCACTGTTCGGATCGGGGTCGGCCTTGAGTCGTCTCGGCCGCGAAACCATGATTAATCGACCGTAACGCGATTGGAGGGCGGTCTGTACGGTCTTCCCCCCTGGTGGGGGAAGACAGACCGCGAAGCGGTCAGATGAGGGGGAGCCTCCCGCGGAGTGCCGGAGTCCGGAACCTCGGCCCAGGCCATCGGCCCGGGAAGGTCCTTCGAACTCCGCGGGTCGTGGCGCTCGTCCCCCCCTCATCCGGCCCTTCGGGCCCCCTCCAGGGGGGAAGGCCGTTACGATGGGCCGCCAGGTTCGCGATGGTCAGGCCATAGTCTACCATGAGCGGTCACTCGCCCGGAGGGTATCGATGATTCGGCTCGTCCGCTACGCCTGGGCCTCGCCGACGACGACGCTCGGCCTGCTCGCCGTGGCGTTAACCCTGGCGACGGGGGGCCGCGCCCAGGTGCGCGCCGGGGCCGTCGAGGTGTACGGCGGGTTCGCGACCTGGATGGCCCGGCGGATCGGCTTCGGCGCGATGACCCTCGGCCACGTCATCCTGGGGCACGACGCCTGGTCGCTCGACTGGTGCCGCGACCACGAGCAGGTCCACGTCCGCCAGGCGGAGCGCTGGGGGATCGCGTTCATCCCGGCGTACCTGGCCGCCAGCCTTTTGGCGTGGGCCGCCGGCAAGCACTATTATCGCGACAACTGGTTCGAACGCGACGCGCGCGTCCGATGCGGCCAGGAAGAACCCTGATCGAAGGCCCGCGCGAAGCGACGGGAAGGCCGGATCGGAGCGGCATTTCGCGCGATCGGGGAGGGTCGGGTAGTCCCTTGACAGCGCCCCCCGGTCGGCGTCCAATGCACCCATCGTCACCCTAATCCCGCCTCCCCACGCCCAGACGATCAAGGCCGCCATGAGCACCGAAACCGTCCCGACGTCGAGCCCGCTCCCGGATTACATCGCCAGCGCGACGCCCAATCCGCCGAGCAACCGGGCCCCCTGGTACAAGAACACCGCGCCGACGTTCGCGGGCATCTTCCTCTGGTTCGTGTTCTGGAACTCGATGTCGGGCAACGGGCTGAGCGTGGGCGGCTTGCTGGCGAGCCTGGCAGGGATCGCGATCGGTGCCTTGATCTGCCACTTCCTGTTCTACCTGGCCCCGGGCCTGCTGGGCATGAAGACGGGCCTCCCCCTTTATGTTGTGGGCTCGTCCACGTTCGGCGCGATCGGCGGCCTGATCATGCCGGGCTTCCTGATGGGGGCGTTGCAGTTCGGCTGGCTGGGAGTTAACGCCTACGGCTCGGCCGACGCGCTGAGAGAGGGCTTCGGCGGCGACCAGAACATGTTCTACGCCCTGGCCGTGCTGTGGGCGGCGTTGGCGGCGTTCGTGGGGCTGAAGGGGATCCAGTACGTCGCCAAGGTCGCGACGTTCCTTCCGATCATTCCTCTGGTCGTGCTCATCATCGGCCTGTCCTTGTACGGGGCCTCGGCGTTCAGCTACAAGCCTGGCGAGGTCGTCGAGGGAGGCGGGCTGACGGCGATCCTCCTGATGGTCGGCACGATCGTCGGCTTCTTCGGGACCGCTGGCGCGGCGGGCGTTGACTTCGGTACGAACAGCCGTGACGCCAACGACGTGAAAATGGGGGGGCTGGTTGGCGTGGTCGCGGCGATCATTCTGACGGCCGGCTTCTCGGTCCTGGTCGTCGCCGGCGCCCGCGCCACTGGCGCCATCCCGGGCGATGAGAGCCTGATGACCGCCGCGCTGAAGGTCAAGCTGTCCGATGGCGTCTATAAGGCAGTGATGATCGGACTGACGCTAGCCTCGTTCCCCGGTGCCTGCTTCTCGTCCTTCATCGCGGCAAACAGCTTCAAGACGGTCATGCCGCGAATTCACCCGCTGATCTCGGTGGGGATCGGAACGCTGATCAGCATCCTGCTGGCAGTGACGGGGGTAGCGGCGAACCTCCCCGGCGTCTTCGGGATCATCGGCGCGTCGTTTGGCCCGATCTGCGGCGCCATGACGGCCGACTACATCCTCAACGGCTATCGCTGGAGCGGCCCCCGCGCCGGCTTCAACCCGGCCGGCTGGCTGGCCTGGGCGGTCGGCTTCTTCGTCGGCGTCATGCCCAACCTGAACGCGCTGGGCACCACCTACCCGGCCCTGGCCTCGATCCCGTCCGTCCCCGCGGCCCCGGTCGCCGCCTACATCGTCGGCTTCGTCCTCTACGTCGTCTTCTACAAGATCGGCCTGCGGTCGAGCCTGCTGGCGATGCCCCAGCGGATCGACGCCGCCGCCTGACGACGATCCGACCCGATCGAGCGAAGTCCGCGCGAAGGGCCGGGGGGCGATCCCTCGTCCCTTTCGCACGCGCCCGCCATCCTCAGCGGCCGAGGAGGGTGGCGATGAGGCTGGGGGGGCGGGTGCCCGGGACGACGATCCGGTCGCCGGGGAGGAGCTGGTAGTTGGTGAGGGTGTCGCCGTCCTTGATCGCGCACCAGTCGATGCGGAGCACCTGCTCCGGGCCGCCGACGGGGCGCGGGCGCGCCAGGTACGCCTTCTCGGGGAGGCTGTTGGACTTGAGCCCGGCCTGGAGGATGGCGTCCATGACCGTCTCGTTCCCCCGGATCGGGAACTTCCCCTCGGTGGCGACCGTCCCCACCACGTAGTAATACTTGCTCTGCGACGTGGCCAGCCGGGCGGAGACCCGGTAGGGCTCGGTCGGCTTCTGGCCGCGCGACAGGGCGTCGTCGGTGAGTCGCCGGGCGACCTGCTCCTCCACCTGGTCGAGCGTGAGCCCGGCGACGAAGACGTCGCCGTAAAGGCCCAGGTCGACCACGCCGTCCTGGCGGACGACGAACGAGCCGATGGACCAATCCGGGGGGAGGGGCTTGGCCGTGAGGTCCAGCTCGTCCGGCGGCTCGACGACGTAGCGGGGCATGGACGTCTTGTCCAGCTCGCGGGGCTGGTCGGGGTCGACGAGGCCCCGGATCGGGACGCGATCGGCCTCCTTGCGGAGCCGCCTGCCGGAGGCGCAGCCGGGCCCCGACAGCAGCAGCGAGACCGCCGTCCCGGCGAGGACGAGGGTCCGGCCCGATCGTCGGGGGGCCGTCGGCTTCCGTGCGGTCATGGGCCTGTCACCTCATGGGGCGGTCGAGGACGGATCCATCCGGGCGCGTCGGCCCGGGGCGAGGCCCCCGGGCGGAGTGCGACACTAGCCTACGTGATCGGCGGGGCGCGACGGCTGGCTCGAAGGAAAGTCGAGATTGACTAAAGAATGATCGGAAGCTAGTGTCCCGGGGCCTTGATTTGGGTCATCGGCCCGCCGAATCGGCAAGGAAGGCGACCTCGGCGGATCCCACGGGATCGGGCCGGCCGAAACCCCGGGCACAAAGGCGACCGCCCATGCGACCGTCATCCTCGCGCGTCCTGTTCATCGGCCTCGACGGCGGCACGTCGGCCGTCCTCGGCCCGATCCTCGATCGCGGCTGGGCGCCGAACCTCGCCGCGCTGTGGCGGCGATCGGCCGTCGGCCGACTGCGGTCGACCGACCCGATGGTCACGCCGGTCGCCTGGACGTCGTTCTCCACCGGCTGCTCGCCGCCGGCGCACGGCGTCCACGACTTCAACTACCTGGACCACGCCGACGGCACCATCCGCGAGCACGACGCCGCCACGGTCCGCGTCCCCACCATCTGGGAGGAGATCGGCCGCGCGGGGGGCTCCGTCGTCAGCCTCGGCCTGCCGATCACCTACCCCGCGCCGGCGATCCGCGGCCTGCTCGTCGCCGGCGCCGACGCCCCGGACCGCGAGCAGGCCTTCGCCCAGTGCCCGGAGTTCGACGCCCTGCTCCGGGCCGAGGCCCCGGCCTACACCCACAAGCTCGTCTGGAAGCGCCGGCCCCGCGAGGCCGACGAGGCGCTCGACCAGGCCCGCCGCTGCGCCGACATCTTCGACGCCCAGGCGAAGGCCGCCCACCTGGCCGACGCCCGCGTCGACTGGTCCGCGATGATGGTCCACTTCCACAACCTGGACAGCCTCCAGCATCGGATGTGGCCCTACTTCGACGTGGACGAGACGGGGCTCCGCGAGCCCGGCTTCACCGACGCGGTGGAGGCGTCGATCCGGGCGCTCGACGCCGCGATCGGCCGCCTGCTCGACCTGGCCGCCGACCGCGACGCCGCCGTGGTCGTCGCCTCCGATCACGGCTTCGGCCCCTGCCGGTCGCTGGTCAACGTCAACGGCATGCTCCGCGCCGCGGGGCTCCAGCGGACGCGGGTCTACGGCACGCGGTTCCGCTACCGGGCGATCCGCGTCCTGGAGCGCTTCCGGCGCTGGCGGGCGATGCGCGAGCCCGGCGGGACGGCGCCGCCGAAGGCCCGGCCGGTCGACGGCCAGATCTCCTGCGACTGGCGGCGCACCGTCGCGTTCGCCCCGTTCGGCCAGCTCTGCGGCAACGTCTTCCTCAACCGCTCGGCCGTCTCCGGCGCGGCGGCCGATCGCGCCCTGGCCGAGCTGATCGACCTGTTCCGCGAGGCCCGCGACCCCGAGCGCGGCGAGCCGCTGTTCGCCGACGTCTACTCGGCCGCCGACCGCTTCGACCTCGACCCGGCCGAGCACGGCATGCCCGACCTGTTCGCCCTCTCCGCCGACGGCTACCAGGCCCAGGCCAAGTGGTCGGAGCGACATCGCAACACGATCCTCCGGCCCGACCCCGGCCTCCCTGGCACCCACTGGCTCGACGGCGTGCTGGCGATCGACGCCCCCGGCGTCCTCCCGGGCGACCGCCTCGACGCCGAGCTTCGCGACGTGGCCCCGACCGCGATGGCGATGCTCGGCCTGGAGATCCCCGCCTACGTGGAAGGCCGGCCGCTCCACGAGGCGTTCGAAGTCCCGCTGCACGAACCCCGCGAGGCCGAGCCGGTCGCGGCCTCGGCCGACGGCCCCTGAACGGAATCCCCGAGCACCCCCCTCATTATCAAGAGGTTGTCATGGAAGAGATCCAGAAAGACGTCCACGCCTTCATCCTGAACGAGTTCCTCCCCGGCGAGGATCCCTCCGAGCTGACCGACTCGACCCCGCTGATCACCGGCGGCATCCTCGACTCGATCACCACGCTCAAGCTGGTCGTCTACCTGGAAGAGCGGTTCGGCATCACCGTCGAGGCCCACGAGGCCGGCGTCGAGCACCTCGACTCCATCCGCCAGATCGCCGACCTCATCGCCGAGAAGAAGGCCGCCTGAACGCGGCGGGCGCCCCATAACGGCCTTCCCCCCTGGAGGGGGAAGGTGGCCCGAAGGGCCGGATGAGGGGGGGACGAGCGAGACGACCTGGGGAGCTTGACGGGGCCTTCCGGAGCCGACGGGCTAGGCCGAGGCTCCGAATCCCGAGGCCCCGTGGGCGGGCTCCCCCTCATCTGACCGCTTCGCGGTCTGTCTTCCCCCTCCAGGGGGGAAGACCGTTCGATCGGCTTACCCCCCCGCCGGGCCGACCTCCGCGTCGACCAGCCCGGCGGCGCGGGCGTAGTCGGCGAGGTCCCGCGTGAGCGCCCCGGAGGCGTCCATGCGGGGGACTTTGTTCTGGCCGCCGAGCTTGCCCCGGCGTCGCATCCAGCCCTCGAACGTCCCCGGCCGCGCCGCCAGGACCGCCGGGGCCGGGATGCCCGATCCGGGGCCCCGGTGCGCGCGGTAGTCGTCGTTGCGACGCCCCAGCGCGGCGTCGAGCGCCGCCCGGAATACCGGCGGGTCGGCGGGGGGGCGGTCGAATTCGATGACGTAAAGGTGATGGCCCAGCTCGTCGCCGAACACCGTCCCGACGTGCCACTCGCGGGCCGACGCCCCGCAAGCGCGAGCGGCCTCCAGGATGGCCCCCTCGACCTCCTCGGCGATCAGGTGCTCGCCGAAGGCCGACATCGAGTCCTTCGTCCGCCCGACGAACCGGAGCAGGGGGGGGGACAGCGACTCGAACCGGACCACGTCGCCGATGACGTGGGCCCACATCCCCGCGCACGTCGAGACCGCCAGGACGTAATCCACCCCCGTCTCCACCTCGCCCAGCCGGAGACGGGTCCGGGGCTGTTCGCCCTCGCGGTACTCGTCGAGCGGGATGAACTCATAGAAGATCCCGTGGTCGACGAGGAGACGGAGCAGGCCCGACGCCGGATCCCCGAAGGCGATGAAGCCCTCGGAGCAGGGGTAGGTCTCCTGGAGGCGGACGGCGTCCGAGCCGATCGCCTCGCGGAAGGCGTCCCGATAGGGGTCGAATTTCACGCCGCCGTGGACGACCAACTCCAGCCGGGGCCAGACCTCGGCGACGGTCGAACGGCCGGCGATCTCCAGCACGCGGCGGAACAGCATGAGGAGCCAACTCGGGACGCCGCTGACGAGGGTGACGCGCTCGCGGATCGAGCGATCGGCCAGCCGCTCCAGCTTGCGGTCCCAGTCGGACTCCAGGGCGAGGTCGAGCGGCGGGAAGGTGTAGGGCCGCAGGGCGTCGGCCACCTCGATCGCCGCCACGCCGCTGAGGTCGCCCTGCCGCACGCCGGGGGCGGGCTCCTCCAGCCTCGTCGTCCCGCCGAGGAAGAAGACCCGGCCCTCGAAGAGCCGCGAGCCCGGCCGCGCCGTCATGTGCGCGGCGGTCACGGTCTGGGCCGCCTTGCGGTTGGACCGGACCATCTCGCGCGAGACGGGGATGTACTTCGTCCCCCCGCGCGTCGTGCCGCTGGTGAGCGCGAGGTAGGGGATCCGCCCCGGCCACGCCAGATCCTCGAAGACCGGGTAGCGGTCGCGGAGGTAGTCGTCCCACAGATCCTCATAGGTACGGATGGGGACGTGTCGGCGGAAGTCGTCCGCCGATCGTATCGACTCGAAGCCGTGGTCGCGGCCGAAGCGCGTGCCGCGGGCGTGTCGCGTCAGCCGGCGGATCGTCCGCTCCTGCTCGCGGATCGGATCGAGCCTCGCGAGCGCGTTCATGCGAAGCCGCGCGTGGACGTGGAACGCCCGATTGACGAGCTTGCGGACGGGGGGGGCGCCGGCCAGGGCGGCGACGGCCCCGGTCATGGCGTCGCGCCCTCGGGGCGGACTCCGCGGCAGTAGTAGACGCCGCCGGGGGGGAAGTTGCGGGGCTCGAAGCGGAAGCGGACCTCGCGGAACAGCCGGCGGTAGAGGCCCAGGTAGACCCAGGGCATCTCGGTGATCTGGTTGAACGTCCCCTCGGGCTTCAGCGACTCGCCGACGGCGCGGATCACGTCGCGGCGGGCGTCCCTCGGGAGCGAGGGGGTGGGCAGGCCGGAGACGACGTGATCGACGCGATCGACGCCGCGGTCGCGGAGCATGCCGGCGAGGTCGCGGGCGTCCCCCTCGATCACCTCCAGCGCGGGGGCGTCGCCGAACCGCTCGCGGAGGAGGCGGGCGAAGTCGGGGTCGCGCTCGACGACCAGCACGCGCGATCCGGGCGCGGCCCGCCGGGCCAACACGCGAGTGACCGGGCCGGTTCCGGCGCCAAGCTCGACGATCACGCTGGGGCGGGCCCAATCAATGTTGGCGACGGTCGCCCGGGAGAGCCATCGGCTGCTGGGAGCGAGGCTCGCGATGGCCGTCCCGTGCCGCAGGAACTTGCCGAGGAACAGGGTGAAGTCGCGCATGGTCCGCCGGTCAGGAGGGGAGGGGGGCGAGCCGCGCGACGGCGTCGTCGCGCCTGTCGAGGAGCCGCGACGGGTCGAGCGCCGGGGGGATGCGCTTGAGTCGGCCGGTCAGGTGCTCGGCGATGAGGCGATTCACGAGCCGGGCCTTCTCGATCTGCGGGGCGTGGCCGCAACCCGCGATCACGACCTGGCGGACGTCCGGGATCCGGGCCGCGACGCGGATGGAGCCGGGGACGTCGGAGAGGATGCGGTCGTCGGCCCCCCATGCGACCAGCGTGGGCGCGGCCAGCCGGGGGAGGAGCGGGGCGACGCCGTGGCCGACGGTCCCCCGGAGCGTCCGGAGCACCCCCTTCTTCCACCGGCGGTCGCGGAACTTCGCCTCGAACGCGGCGATCAGGTGGGGGTCGGCGTGGCGTCCCTCGTGGAAGACCGAGCCGACGAGCGCGTCGTACCGGCTGCGCCTGACCCCGGCGACGACGGGCAGGTCTTCGTCGCCGTGGAAGCCGGAGGGGCACAGGAGGACCAGCCGCGCCACCTTCTCCGGGTTGGCGACGGCGTACGTCACGGCCACCTGGCAGCCGAGGCTCGACGCCACCAGATGGTAGGGCGGTCGGCGGGCCATCGCGCCGAGGCAGGTCGCGAGGCGGTCGGCGAGGTAGTCGACCGTGACTTCCAGGCCGGCGTCGATGCGGCGGTGGAGCGGCTCCCCGTCGTAGACCAGGAAGTCCGGGCGCTCGACGTGGAATCGGCGCGCCAGGGCGCGCACGTTGGCGTACCAGCTCTGCGGCTGCTCGGCCAGGCCGTTGACCAGCACGACCGGGGTGGGGTACTTCCGCCCGGGGACGCGGAGGGACATGGCGAAGGGGGCTCCGTCGGGACCGTCGTCACTCCGCTCGAACCTACCATGAAATCCCCTCGCGGGCCAATCGCTTGACGCCGACGGGGGCGGCCGGGACGATGGGGTCCGTATCCCGGCACCGCTCCCCTTCCTCCTATATATGGGGCTACGGCATGCGCGTCCTGGTCACGGGGGGATCCGGCCTGATCGGCCGCCGTCTTGTCCGGCGGATCGCGGAGGCGGGGGGGCGGGCGGTCGTGCTCTCGCGACGGGCCGAGGAACTGCGGCGCGAGGCCGAGGCCGGAGGTTTCGAGGTCGTCCAGGGGGATCCGACCGCCCCGGGGGCGTGGCAGGGGGCGGTCGACGGCTGCGACGCCGTGGTGAACCTCGTCGGGCATGGCGTCTTCGCGGAACGCTGGTCGGCCGAGGTGAAGCGGAAGATTCGCGACAGCCGGGTCCGATCGACGGCCCACGTCGCCGAGGCGATCGCCGCGGCGGGGTCGCGGCCGGGCGTGCTGGTGCAGGGCTCCGCCGTGGGGTACTACGGCGCGACGGGGGACGAGGAGCTGGACGAGTCCTCGCCGCCGGGCTCGGACTTCCTGGCCGACGTCTGCCGCGAGTGGGAGGCCGCCTCGGCCGCCGTCGATCCCCTGGGCGTGCGCCGGGCCGTTATGCGGATCGGGATCGTGCTGGCCCCGGGCGAGGGGGCGCTGAAGGCCATGACCCCGATGTTCAAGCTGGGCCCCGGCGTCCCGGTCGGCGGAGACGGCGGCCTCGCCCCGGCGCGGGGGCGGCAGTGGATGAGCTGGATCCACGTCGACGACGTGGTCGGGATCCTCCACATGGCCCTGACCAACCCCGACGCCGTCGGCCCGATCAACGCCGTGGCCCCCAACCCGGCCCGCAACGCCGACTTCTCCCGCGCCCTATCCCGGGTCCTCTGGAAGCCCTACGCCCCCTGGCGCGTCTTCCTCCCGTTCGGCCCCCCCGACTTCCTCCTCCGCCTGACGCTGGGCGAGGTCGCCGACGTGATCGCCAAGGGCCAGCGCGTCCTCCCCCGCCGGGCGCTCGAACTCGGCTATCGCTTCCGACACCCCGATCTCGCCGGGGCCCTGGAAGCCGTCTTCCGGCCGCGAGAAGGGGCTGTCGCGGGGTGATGGAGTTTGGCTTCGTTCGCGCGCCGGGTATGACCGTCGGTTTTCTGTAAGATGTTTTCTGTCTTGATGTTGAGTCGGTTCTGGGTTGGCTTCGTTCGTCGAAGTCGATCGTGTTTTCTTGGCGCTGGCCATCGCCAGATCCGAGATCCGGCGGGTCAATTCCGCCCCCTCTCCCGCCGGGATGGCGGCCCGAGCCTTTTCCGGCGATGGCCCCGCGGCGAGTGGGGCATGTCCTCAAAGCCATGCTTCCCCCTTCTCCCCTCGTGGGAGAAGGTGCCCCGGAGGGGCGGATGAGGGGGGCGTGACCGATAGCCGTGAGGATCCCCCTCATCCGGCCTTCGGCCACCTTCTCCCACGAGGGGAGAAGGGAAATTTGTCGTTGCTTGTCCCGATCGATTTCGACGGAGTCCGCTCGCGGGGAAAGCCACATTTGCCTCGCCAACTCCCCGAAATCCGCCGGCCCCCGCCCGACCCTTCGGGCCGCCCTCGCCCGCCGGATAGGGACGCGCGTGCCCAGCCATCCGATTCCCGGTGCTGCTCTCGAATTGCCAAGGAACGATCATACGCCCGATATGATCGCGGTCGGCGGGTCGAGATTTCAGGCTTCCGGAGAAATTTCCCGGGAATTCTCCGGGCTACTTCGCGAGGTATCCGACGGCCGCGCCGGCGGCGAAGGCGAGGGCGAAGGCGGCGAGCGTCGCCGTGAGGAGGAGGCCGGGGCGGACGGCGGCGGTCGCGGCCAGGGGGGCGAACCACCGGGGGTATTCCGGGAGGGGCTGGAGGGCGGGGGCCGAGGGGTTCCTCGTCGCCTGCTGGGGAGGCTCGGCGGGAGGAGGCGGTGGGGGGGAGGGCTTGCGGGGACGGGGGCGGATCAGGGCCTGGAGCGCCTCGGACGCCTCCTCGGCGCTGGCGAAGCGGTCTTGCGGCCTCAGCGCCATCAGCTTGTCGAGGACGCGGCGGGCGGAGGGGGGGAAATCGGGCAGGTGATCGGTGATGGGGACCGGCGGGTTGTTGATTCGCCGGCCCAGGCGGTCGATGGGGGAAGGGCCGGGGAAGGCGTGCTTGCCGGTCATCAGGTGGTACATGGTGCAGCCGAGGCTGAACAGGTCGCTGCGGCCGTCCACCTCCTTGCCGAGCGCCTGCTCCGGCGACATGTAGTCGACGGTCCCCACGGCGATGCCGTCGGCCGTGGCGAAGGTGGCGCCGTCGTCGGCCTCCATCAGGACGCCCAGGCCCAGGTCCAGGAGCTTCACCTTCTTGTCGCGGTCGACCAGGATGTTGGAAGGCTTGACGTCGCGGTGGACCATCCCCTGCGCGTGGGCGTGGGCCAGGCCCATGGCGGCCTGCGCGGCGTAGTCGATCATCTCGGGGGCGGGGACGGGCCCGCGCCTCAGGCGGTCGCCCAGGCTCTCGCCGGGGACGTACTCCATCACGATGTAGAGGACGCGATTCGCCCGGTCGGCGTCGAACGCCCGCACGACGTTGGGGTGGTCGAGCCGGCCCACCAGCCGCATCTCGCGCTGGAATCGCGCCGCGACGCGCTCGTTGGAGGCGATCTCCGGGGCGATGATCTTCAGCGCGACCACGCGGTCCATCAGCTGGTGGTGGGCCTTGTAGACCCTCCCCATCGAGCCCGAGCCGATCCGGTCGAGGATGATGTAGCGGCCGACGATCAGGCCGTACGCCTTGCCGGCCAGGAGGCGCTTGGCCTGGTAGGCGGTGATGTACTGGTCGTGGATGAGCCGCTCGGCGAGGAGGGCGGGCTCGGCGGGGTACTCGCCGCGCGCGACGCGGGCGCGGATCTCCTCCAGCGGCCGCTCGGCCAGGACGCCCGAGGCGTGCAGCAGGGGCAATAGGTCCGCCGGCGCGCGGTCGTCGGGCCTGGCCTTGTCGGGGCTCGCCATCGCCAAAGTCCACCCCCCCGGTTCGTCCCGACCTCGCGCGTCGCGCGGGGTCGGGCGTCGGCTCCCGCCACGACGCGGCGCGGCCGACGGTCCAAGGTAACAGAGGTCCATCAATCTCTCAATGATCGGCCCCGATCGGCCGCCGGGGCGCGACGCTGGACCGCCGTGCCGGAAAGGGCTACGATCCGTATTGGGATATGGGACGCGGCTCGACGCCTCGGCCCTCGGGGCGCGCCGGATTCTCCATGGAATCATGACGTCGCGCGGGCGCGGTTCGCGCCCGGGCCGCTCGGGGCCCCCCGGTTCGTGGATCTCAGCGACGGAAGGATGATCGGCCATGTCGGCGCCGAGCGACTCCCAGCGTGCCTTGCGCGAGTTCCCCAAGCGCCACGACTTCTTCGTGGGCGTCGACAGCGACGGCTGCGTCTTCGACACGATGGAGGTGAAGCACAAGGAGTGCTTCATCCCGAACATCGTGAACTCGTACGACCTCGCGGCGATCTCGAAGTACGTCCGCGAGGCGGCGGAATTCATCAACCTGTACTCGCACTGGCGGGGGATCAACCGCTTTCCCGCCCTGGCGATGACGCTCGATCTGCTGCTGGACCGGCCCGAGATCGCGGCGCGACGGTTCAAGCCGCCGGCCATCCGGGGCGTCCGCGAGTGGATCCGGCGCGAGACGAAGCTCTCCAACCCGACGCTCAAGGCCGAGGTCGAGCGGACGAACGACCCGGACCTGGCCCGGGCGCTCGCCTGGAGCGAGGCCGTCAACGCCACGGTCGGCCAGATGGTCCACGACGTCCCGCCGTTCCCCTTCGTCCGCGAGTCGCTCGAATGCCTGGCGGGCAAGGCCGACGTGATGGTCGTCTCCGCCACGCCCGTCGAGGCGCTCCAGCGCGAGTGGACCGAGAACGCCATCGTCGAGCTGGTCTCCCTGATCGCCGGCCAGGAGCACGGCGGCAAGAAGGAGCACCTGGCGCTCGCCGCCGTCGGCAAGTACGACGCCGACAAGATCCTCATGATCGGCGACGCCCCCGGCGACATGAAGGCCGCGCTCGACAACAAGGTCCTGTTCTACCCGATCGACCCGGGCCACGAGGACGAGTCGTGGCAGCGGTTCTTCGAGGAAGCCCTGCCGAAGTTCCTCAACGGCGAATTCGCCGGCGCCTACATGGACGCCCAGATCGCCCGCTTCGAAGCCCTCCTCCCCAAAACCCCCCCCTGGAAGCTGGCCTGATCACGGCCGGTTCGCGGGCGCGAAGGCGCGCCCCCTCTCGTCTGAACCCCCTTCCCCCCTCGCGGGGGAAGGTGGCCCGGAGGGCCGGACGAGGGGGAGGCGAAGCAGGAAGAGCGACGGGATTCGCGACGGCCGGACAGGCACTCGATGACTCCAACGGCCCTTGAGCCCGTCGTCCCCCTCTCCTGACCGCTTCGCGGCCTGTTCTCCCTCGCGAGGGGGGAAGACCGCTCGCATCGACTCGCCGATCGTTCCGGTCGCGCGGAAAATCCGCGCCCGCTCCCGCCCCCTGTGACTATCCAGGTCGCATGCCTCCATGTAGCATTGCGGGTTGACTTCGTCCCATCGACGCGGATGGCGAGGGGGCCCGATCATGCGGAAGGCGACGCGACTCCCGTGGGAACGGTTCGTGGCCCTGGATCGGGCCGTGCGGTCCGGGGCGTATCCCAACGCCCGGACGATCGGGGAGGAGCTGGAGGTCTGCCGCCGGACGGTGCTGCGGGACGTCGAGTTTATGCGCGACCGCCTGGGGGCGCCGATCGCCTTCGACCGGGCCCGCAACGGCTACTACTACACCGAGGAAGGCTTCCGTCTCCCCGCCGTCGAGATGACCGAGGGGGAGCTGCTCGCGCTGGTCCTGGCGGAGCGGGCGTTCCGCCAGTATCGCGGCGCCCCCTTCGGCCCCGACCTGGCGCGAGCGATCCGGAAGCTCGCCGAGGGGATGGGGGACGCGGTCACGATCGACCTGGGCGACCTGGCCGAGGGCTGCTCGTTCCGCGTGACCGCCCCGGAGGAGATCGACGCCGGGCTGTTCCACGCCCTGGCGACGGCCGTCCGCGAGCGTCGCCGGCTGGCGATGCGCTACTGGACGCCGTCGCGCGACGAGGAGACGACGCGCGAGGTCGACCCGTACCATCTCGCCTGCGTCGACGGGCGTTGGTACCTCGTGGCGCACTGCCACGCGCGGGGAGAGGCGCGGATGTTCGCCCCCGCGCGCATCCGAGCCGTCGCGGCGACCGGCGCGACCTTCGACCGTCCCGACGGCTTCCGACTGGACGAATACCTGGCCGGCGCCTTCGGCGTCTTCCGCGGCCGCGCCGAGGAGTCCCACCGCGTCCGCCTGCGCTTCACCGGCGAGCCCGCCCGCTACCTCGCCGACCGGACCTGGCACCCCACCCAGGCCGCCCAGCGCGGCGACCGAGGCGAGCTGGACCTGTGCTTCGAGCTGGGCTCCCTGCGCGAGATCGAGCGCTGGGCGCTCTCCTGGGGCCCGGACTGCGAGGTCATCGAGCCCCGGGAGCTGCGCCTTCGCGTCGTCGCCGCGGCCGAGGCGATCGGGCGGGCCTACGCCGGCCGGGATGGATCGGGCGACGGACCATCGTGTTGATCGCATGACGTTGATTTCATCCATCTGGAGGGACGCGCCAATGCCGACGATCGACCTTTCCTTCGGGCTGGACCCGGGCTCGATCCCGCTCGACCATGGCTACGCCCTGTTTTCGGCGCTTTCGCGGATCGTCCCGGGTTTGCACGGCGACCTGGGGGTCGGCGTGCATCCGATCCGAGGGCGGCGGGCTGACGCGGGGATGTTGACGCTCGACGAGAATTCGCGACTGCGGATCCGGCTGCCGGAAGATCGGGTTACGCCCTACCTCGCGCTGGCCGGGCGGGAATTGGATCTGGATGGCTTGAAGGCGCGGGTAGGGAGCCCGAGCATCGTCAAGCTGGCCTCGGCCCCGAATCTGGCGTCGCGGCTGGTGACGTTCCAGGACGTAATGACCCCTGAGCAGTTCGCGGACGTGGTCCGTCGCGACCTGGAGGCGATGGGCGTCGCGGGGACGCCGGAACTCGTCCCCGCGCCGAGGCGGCCGGGCGAGCCGATCCGGCGCGTGCTGAACGTCAAGGGGCGCAGGATCGTCGGCTTCGCGCTGCGGGTCACGGGGCTGTCGGCCTGGGAGTCGCTGGCGTTGCAGGCGGAAGGGCTCGGCGCGCGGCGTCGATTCGGCGCGGGGGTGTTCACGCCCTTCCATCTATAGGACGCGGCGCTCGGCTCAGAACGGCACGACCGGCTGGGCCGGGGCGGCCGGGGTCGAGGGACGAGCGGGCTGAGAGGGCCGCGCCGCGGGCGCGAAGGGGGCCTCGGGGGCCGTGGGGGTCGCGGAGACGGCGGGGCGCTCGACCTGGAGGGCGCATCGGAAGCCGACGTAGTTCATGCGCTTCTCGGGGCCGATCGGCTCGCGGCTGGCGCCGGTCCCCTTGCCCCCCTTGACCACGACGTCGGCGCGGCCGCGGGCCTCGGGGCCGGTCGGGTCGTCGTGGACGCGCTGGGCGAGGGCGCGGTAGTAGTTGCGGTCCCAGGCGTCGGCCGTCCACTCCAGGGCGTTGCCGGCGAGGTCGAAGGCGCCGTAGGGGGAGCGGTCCTCGGGGAAGGCCATCACGGCGTCGATCTGGCGGAGGGGGCGGTCGCCGGCCGCGTATTTCGGCGGGTCGTCGCCCCAGGGGTGGGCGCGGCCGTCGGTGGTGCGAGCGGCGGCCTCCCACTGGGCCTCGCTCGGCAGCGCCTTGCCGGCCCACTCGGCGAAGGCCCTCGCGTCGGCCAGCGTGACCATGACCATCGGCCGGTCGTCGGGCGTGGCGGCCTTCTCGTCGAGGTTGGGCCAGGTGGAGGTCGACCGGCCGCGATATCGGCTCTGGTCCAGGAAGCGCCGGAACTGGCCGACGGTGACCTCGTGCTCGTCGATGTAGAACGTCGACAGGCGGACGCGATGGGAGGGGGAGGCGGCGGGGTCGCGGTCGTCGCCCATCGGGAAGACCCCGCCGGGGACCAGGACCATGCGCGCCCCATCGCGGTCGCCCACGATGGCCGTCGGCCAGCCCGAGGGGTCGAAGCGCGCGTCCGACGCGGCGGCGAACCCGGCCGGCAACCGGCGGTCGGCGGGCGTGCCGGGCGAGGCCGGGGGGGAGTTGGGCTCGGGGGGGACGAGCGTGGCGTTGGCCGTCGCGTCCGGCGGCGTCGCCGGGCGGGCGTCGATCACGGCGGGGGGGGGCTCGGGTTGGCGGGGCGGCTCGGGCGCGGGGGGGGCGGCGGCGACGGTCGGGCCGTCGAGGAACAGAGGCAAGTTTTGCGAGGGCCTCGTAAGCGCCTCCTTCGCCTCGGCCGCCGCTCGGGTCTTCCCGTAGGCGCCGACGAGCTGCTCCAGGAGCGCGACGGCCTGGTCGGCGCGGCCGGCGCCGGCGGCCTCGCGGGCGCGGGCGAGCATCGCGCGGGCCTCGCCCTCCATGTCGACCTTCGGGGCGGGGAGCGAGGGCTCGACGAGATAGGCGTCGTCGGGCGGGAGGTCGTCCATCGGGAACGGGTCGTACAGGAAGGCGGTGTAGAATATGTAGACGCCCAGCCCGGTCACGAAGGCGAACAGGGCCCCGGTGGCCAGCCGGACGCGCTGGCGTGTCTCGATGGTGTCGAGGACCGGCGTCTCCTCGACGAGCACCTTCTTCTCGCCGTCGTCGGCCGGCTGGGGCTTGGGCTTCAGGCCCGACTTGCGGACCGACCCCGAGTCGTCGGCCGACCGCCGGCGCGGCGGGGGGGGCGGCTCGGGCTTGCTCGACCGCGCCGGCGTCGGCGTCCGTGGGGGCTCGGGCACCGCGCGCGGGGGCTCCGGGGCCTCGCCCGATTTCCACATGCGGGGGAGGGGGCGTCCGGGCGCGCCGGGGGGCGTGGGCCGACGAGGGGGCGGGGTCGGGCCGGCTTCCGGCTCGTCGGGGTCGACCAGGTCGTATTCGTCCGGCGCGTCGCCGATCATGGCTCGATGTCCCGTGACGGTCTCGCGATGTGGAGAGTGGCGATCCTTCGAAGGATACTCCACCGATCCGGCGTCGGACAGGTTCGCCCCCGGGAACTCCGGTTTTCCTCGGATCGGCTCGGCGGGCCGTCGGTGTACAATTGGCGGGACCAATCGGAGGAGGACGGCCATGGAAACGCGCAAGTTCGGGCGGCTGGGCTGGGAAGTGGGCGAGATCGGCTACGGCATGTGGGGCCTGGCCGGCTGGACCGGCGGCGACGACGACGCCACGGCCGTCGCGCTGAGGCGGTCCGTCGAGCTGGGCTGCAACTTCTTCGACACCGCCTGGGCCTACGGCGACGGCGTCAGCGAGCGCATCCTCGGGAGGCTCCTGCTGGAGATCCCCGGCAAGCGGCTGTACACCGCGACCAAGATCCCGCCGAAGAACCGCCAGTGGCCGTCGCGCCGAGGGTCGAAGCTGGAGGAATGCTTCCCGCCGGAATACATCCGCGAGTACACCGAGAAGTCGCTGGATAATCTCGGCGTCGCGACGATCGACCTCCAGCAGTTCCACGTCTGGGAGGACGACTGGGCCGACGACGACCGATGGCGCCGCGCGGTGGAAGACCTCAAGGACCAGGGCCTTGTGCGCGGCTTCGGCGTGAGCGTCAACCGCTGGGAGCCCACCAACGTCGTCCGCACGCTCCAGACCGGCGCGATCGACGCGGTGCAGGTCATCTACAACATCTTCGACCAGTCGCCGGAGGACGAGCTATTCCCGCTCTGCCGCGAGCTGGACATCGCGGTGATCGCCCGCGTCCCGTTCGACGAGGGGACGCTCACCGGGACGCTGACGAAGGAGACCACCTGGCCCGAGGGGGACTGGCGGAACACCTACTTCGTGCCCGAGAACCTGTCGCAAAGCGTCGACCGCGCCGAGGCGCTGCGGTCGATCATCCCCGCCGGCATGACGATGCCGGAACTGGCCCTGCGGTTCATCCTCCAGGAGCCCGCCGTCTCCACGATCATCCCGGGCATGCGCAAGATGGCGCACGTCGAGGCCAACATGGCCGCCAGCGACGGCCGCCCCCTCCCCCCGCGCCTCATGCGCGAGCTGCGCGAACACCGCTGGGACCGGACGCCGACGTCGTGGTCGCAGTAGGCTCGTCGCTCATGACGAGCTTGACGGACCGGCCGCCTTCGGGCACGATCCCCGGCGGCGCGGGGGGACCGCGCGCCGGGAGGGGCCTCGCGAGGAGGGTGCAAGGATGCCGCTGCTGTCCGCGCTGATCGTGGCGTCGGGGGTCGGGCTCGCGCAGGGGCCGCCGAGCGAGCTGGCGGAGGCGGCGGCGACGCCGCTGGCCGCCAACGTCATCGCCGCGCCCGCCGTCCCGGAGATCATGTTCGAGATCCGCGAACTCGCGATGGGCTCGCCCGACTGGCGCGGGGCGATGCAGCCGGCGCTCAGCCCGATCGCCCGCGAGGAGGCCGTCTCCGCCTGGGCCGTCGACGGCGAGGGGATGCGGCGGCTCATGGAGATATGCGAGGCCGACCGGGATTCGACCATGGTCCTCGCGCCGAGGCTCGCCGCCCGGCTGGGCGAGCCGGTCCGGATGACCAACGAGAACGCGGTGCAATACGTCGCCCACCTGAAGCGGATCTCCGACTCCCCCCCCGGCGAGGGGACGAACGTCGCGTTCCAGCCCGAGCTCGCCGAGGTCCACGACGGCGTCCGCGTGGTGCTGACCGAGACCCGGCTGAAGGGGTCCGTCCTCCAGGCCCACGTCGTCGTCCAGGCGAGCACGGTCCTGAACATGCTGACGACCGAATACGAGGAGAGCGTCGGCCCCGTCGAGGCCGACCCCGGCGTGGTGAAGGCGTCGTTCCTCCAGAAGCTCAACTCCGACTCGCCCCATCGCGCCTCGCTCCGGGGGACCATCCAGATCCCCGAGGTCGCCTCGCGACGGATCGAGGGCGAGTGGCTGATCCCGAGCGACGGCGCGATCGTCATCAGCATGGGGCCGGAATCCAACGCCAAGCTCGATCGGAAGCCTTACGGCGAGAAGGCCGGCGGCCTCGGCCTCCCCTTCGGCGGCAAGGGGGCGCGGCGAGGCTACGCCGAGCGGGTGATCTGCATCACCGCCCACGTCAACCCGGCCGCCGTCGATTCGGCGCCGCCGGACGTCCCCGCCCGGCCGTAGCCGCGCCGGGGCTTGCCGAGCGCGTCGGCCTCGCGAACGATGCTTATGCGAGCTACTCGTCCTAGGGCGAGCATGCCCCCTTCTCCCACGAGGGGAGAAGGGGGGGCGGCCCCGAGTTGGGCGCGGGTGCCTTGAGGCCGAGAAACCCCAGTGATTGGAATATCATAGGGCCATGCGTCAATATCTCGAACTCCTGAAGGAAGTCCGCGAGGCCGGCGCGTGGAAGCCGACGCGGGCCGTGCTGCGCTCCACGGGCGAGAAGATCGACGCCCTGAGCGTCTTCGGGCGTCAGCTCCGGTTCGACCTGTCGGAAGGCTTCCCGCTCGTCACCACGAAGAAGACGGCCTTCAACGCGATCGCCCACGAACTGATCTGGTTCCTCCAGGGCTCGACGAACATCGACTACCTCCGGCGCCACGGCGTCACCATCTGGGACGAGTGGGCCGACGAGGAGGGGAACCTGGGCCCGGTCTACGGCAAGCAATGGCGGTCGTGGGCCGCTCCCGACGGCCGGGTCATCGACCAGATCGCGAACGTCGTCGCGGGCGTCCGCGCCGTGATCGCGGACCCGACGGCCTCGGTGGGGCGTCGGCTGATCGTCTCGGCGTGGAACCCGGCCGAGATCGAGGAGATGGCCCTGCCGCCGTGCCACGCCCTGTTCCAGTTCAACGTCACCGCCGGCCGCCTCTCCTGCCAGCTCTACCAGCGCTCGGCCGACCTGTTCCTGGGCGTCCCGTTCAACATCGCCAGCTATGCGCTGCTGACCTGCCTGATCGCCCGCGCGACCGGACTGGAGCCCGGCGAATTCATCCACGCGTTCGGGGACGCCCACATCTACACGAATCATCTGGACCAGGTCGACGAGCAGTTGACCCGCGAGCCGTTGCCGCCCCCTTCGCTGGAAATCGAGGGCGACGTGAGCGACCTTTCGCGCGTCGCTCGCGAGCAGATCCGGCTGGTCGGCTATCGCTCGTGGCCGGCGCTCCGGGGCGAGGTGGCGGTGTGAGCGGTGACGTGGCCGTCTCGTTCGTCGTGGCGATGGATCGGAATCGGCTGATCGGCCGCGACGGGGCGCTGCCGTGGCGGCTCCCGCGCGACCTGAAGCACTTCCGCGAGCTGACCTGGGGCAAGCCGATCGTCATGGGCCGCAAGACCTACGAGTCGATCGGCCGGCCCTTGCCGGGTCGCCGGAACATCGTCCTCTCGCGCGGGGAGGTCGACGCGCCGCCCGAGGTCCTCGTCGCCCGATCTCCCGAGGAGGCGCTGGAGCTGGCCCGCCGCGAGGGGGCCGTCGAGGCGATGGTCGTCGGCGGCGGCCAGGTCTACGAGGCGTTCCTCGACCGTTGCCGCGCGATCCACCTGACGATCGTCGAGGGCCGCTTCGACGGCGACGCCTACTTCCCCTTCGACCCCATCGCCTCCCCCGACTGGCGCCCCGTGCGCATCGAACGCTGGCCGGCCGACGCCGCGAACCTTCTCGACGCGGAGTACGTCGTCCTGGAACGGCGCCCCCGGCCGAGGACGACGGGCTAAAGCCCCCGGGCGTTTCCCACGTCGGCCCCGGGCCCCTATACTGCTCGATGAGGGCCCTCGGCCGCCGGACCGGACGAGCGGCGAGGGCCGGGTTCCGACCTGGGATACAACCGAGAGGCGATCGCGCGATGGAATATCGGAGGCTTGGGGCGTCGGGGTTCAGGGTGCCGGCGCTGACGTTCGGGACCGGGACGTTCGGCGGCGGCACGGAGATGTTCAAGGCGTGGGGCGAGACCGACGTCGCCGAGGCCACGCGGCTCGTCGACATCTGCCTGGAAGCCGGCGTCACGATGTTCGACTCGGCCGACGTCTACTCCAAGGGGGCGGCCGAGGAGATCCTGGGCAAGGCGATCGAGGGGCGTCGCGACCAGGTGTTGATCTCCACCAAGGCGACCTTCCGGCGCGGGACCGGGCCGAACGACGTCGGGTCGTCGCGGTTCCACCTGATCGAGTCGGTCCACAAGTCGCTCAAGCGCCTGAATACCGACCACATCGACCTGTTCCAGCTCCACGGCTACGACGCCGAGACGCCGCACGAGGAGGTGCTGAGCACGCTCGACCAGCTCGTGCGCGAGGGGAAGATCCGCTACGTCGGCTGCTCGAACTTCTCGGGGTGGCACCTGATGAAGGCGCTCGCCACGGCCGACCGCCACGGCTGGCCGCGGTACGTCGCGCACCAGGCGTATTACTCGCTCGTCGGCCGCGACTACGAGTGGGAGCTGATGCCGCTGGGCGTGGAGGAAGGGGTCGGCGCGGTGGTCTGGAGCCCGCTCGGCTGGGGCCGCCTGACCGGGAAGCTCCGGCGCGGCCAGCCCCGGCCGGAGGTCAGTCGGCTGAACACCAAGGTGGCCGTCGACGCCGGGCCTCAGGTCGACGAGGAGTACCTCTACAAGGTCGTCGACGCGCTCGACGAGGTGGCGTCCGAGGTCGGCAAGACGATCCCGCAGGTCGCCATCAACTGGCTGCTCCAGCGGCCGACGGTCGCCACGGTGGTCATCGGCGCCCGCAACGAGGAGCAGCTCCGGCAGAACCTCGGCGCCGTCGGCTGGAACCTCGCCGCCGAGCAGGTGGCGAAGCTCGACGCGGCCAGCGCCCGGCCGCCGGCCTACCCCTACTGGCACCAGAGGGGCGCGTTCTCCGAGCGCAACCCGTTCCCCGTCCAGATATGATCGCTTGCCCAGGAGATTGAACGTGGACGATGCCGAGCGTCACCTGCGGCGGGCGATCGAGCTGGCCCGCGCCAACGTCGAGTCGGGCGGTCGCCCCTTCGGGGCGGTCGTCGTCAAGGACGGCGAGGAGGTCGCGACCGGGGTGAACGAGATGCACCTGGTCGACGACCCGACGGCGCACGCCGAGCTGCTCGCGCTCCGCGCCGCCGGGCTGGCGCTCGGCACGCCCAGCCTCGCGGGGTGTTCCGTCTACGCCAGCGGGCATCCCTGCCCGATGTGCATGGCCGCGATGCGCATGGCCGGCGTGGTCGAGGTGGCGTACGCCTACTCGAACGAGGACGGCGAGCCCCACGGCCTCTCGACGGCCGCCGTGTACGTCGACCTGGCGCGGCCCTTCGCCGAGCAGTCCATGAAGATCCGCCACGTCCCGGCCCGCCTGCCAGCCCACCCGGACCTCTACGGCGAGTGGGCGCGGCGGGGCGAGGGCGCCGACGGATGACGTGAAAACATCTCTACGAGATCGTCCCGTCCGCGGGCTCACCCGACCACGGCGGCGACGGCCTCGCGGGCGCGCCGCATGAGTGGGCTGTCGGCCCTTTGCGCGGGGGGGAGGTTGTACATGGCGGCCGCGACCAGGCGGGGGGCCCACTTCGGGTCGGTGGTGGTCAGGGCCTCCTCCCAGATCGCCGCGCCGTACTTGTAGTCGTGGCTGTTGGTCCCCTTGCGGAAGATCATCTTCGAGCCGAGGTCGAAGAGCGCGCGCATGGAGCCCCCGCCGGAGAGGTAGGCGACCGTCTCGGCGGCGGCTCGGGCGCGGTCGCGGCCGGCGGCGTCGAAGAGCCGCTCGACGGCCTCGGGGCCGGCGGGGACCTCGGCGTCGTCGGGGATGGCGTCGATGGCGACGGCGTCCGGCGACTTGATCCGCTCGCGGTAGAGCGGGATCCAGCCGACGGCCTGGAGCAGGGCGAGCTTGCGGTTGGAGTCGTCGCCGCTGGCGCGGAACATGAAGTGGAGCGCGTTGGCCGTCGTGGTGGCGTGCAGGGCGATGATGCCGGGGTTGCGCATCATCAGCTCGCTGGACGACAGGAGGACGGCGTCCCAGATCGACCCCGGCGAGACGCCCGCGGCCAGCAGCTTGACGGCCTCGGCCGAGGCGGCCTCGGGGTCGGCCTCGCGGAGCGTCGCCAGCAGGGAGGTGGTGGCGGCGGGGTCGTGGCGGCCGGCCTGCCATTCGGCGCCGATCTTCCGGGCGTTCTCCAGGTTGGCCTCGTACGGGCCGATGGGGCGGGGGGCACCGCCCCCCTGGTCGAGCAGGGCGTAGGCCAGGCTGCGCAGGACGGGCTCGGCGTTCTCCCAGCCGATGGCCTGGAGCGTGCGCCAGGCCTGGGCGGCGAAGATGGCCTTGTGGCCGATGTCGCGCTGGTCGCGAGCGGCCATGTGCCACAGGGGTTCCATGGCCTCGGCCGCGCCGGCGGATCGGCAGAGGCCGGCGACGGCGACGTCGGCGGCGTCGACGTCCCAGGCGTCCATCGCGCGGACGAAATCGGCCTTCGCCCGCGACGGCGGCGGCACCTTCGACTCGTCGACCGGGCCGAGCGCCCAGTCCCCTTCCTTCACGTCCTGCGCCTGCGAGTCCTTGAAGTTGTCGAGCGCCCAGAACAGGGGCAGGAGCCGTTCCGAGACCGGCGCCGACTGCGCCAGGTAGTGGGCCGAGTTGATGACCATGACAGCGTGGAACTTGAAGCCCACCGGCCGGGGCTGGATGTTGCGGACGCCCGCCAGGAACAGGCCGGCGAGCAGGTGCTTGTACGAGAGGCCGTCGTTCAGCTCGGCGACGGCCCTCTCGAAGACCTCCTCGCGCGGGGTCGCCTCGATCCAGCGCACGACGGGCTCGATCTCGGGACGGAGCCGGACCATCTCGGGCCCGACCTTGGCGTCGTCGGCCCTGGCCAGCTCCCCGAGCCGTTCCCAGCCCGCGATGGCCGCCCCGCCGACGGCCGCCGAGCGCAAGAAGTCGCGACGAGGGAATCCCCGGTCCATGATCGCCTCCCTTCCGCACGATGTTGGAGAGATGTCGCTCCAGTCATCGTAGGCGTGCCGGCCGCGGAAGGGAACCGCCGGCCGTCGCGGAGGCCGGGGAGCCGGGCGCGACCCGGGTGAAGTCTCGTCCCCCCGGGCCGGAGAAAGGACGCGAGATCACGCCCGACGGGAGGACGCCGGCGACGCGCCCTCACATCTGCTGGAGCTGATTGATCTTGTTGTAGAGGGTCTTGAGGCTGATGCCCAGCTCCTTCGAGGCGGCGGGCTTGTTGCCGCCGTGCTTCTCCAGGACGACCTGGATGTAGCTCATCTCGATGTCGCGGAGGGTGGGGTTGCCGTCGGGGATGGCGAAGTGGGGGCCGTTGGGGGCGTGGCCGCCCCCGGCCTGGGGGCGGTTGCGGGGGGGGGCCTGGGTCGGCAGGTGCTCGGGGCGGATCGAGCCGTTGCCGGCCAGGATCAGCGCGCGCTCGACGGCGTTGGCCAGCTCGCGGATGTTGCCCGGCCAGTCGTGGGCGGCCAGGGCCTCCAGGGCCTCGGGGGTGATCGAGGTCTCGGTCAGGCCGCGGCGGGCGGCGTAGCGGGTGATCATGTGCCGGACCAGCTCCGGGATGTCGGAGCGGCGGTCGCGCAGGGGGGGGAGGACGATCTCGAAGGTGTTGAGGCGGAAGAAGAGGTCCTCGCGGAACTGCTCGTTGGCGACCATGTCGCGGAGGTCGCGGTTGGTGGCGCAGACGACGCGGACGTCGACGCGGAACGGCTCGTTCTCGCCGACGCGGCGGATCTCGCCGCACTCCAGGAACCGCAGGAGCTTCACCTGCACGGACTTGTCCAGCTCGCCCACCTCGTCGAGGAACAGCGTGCCGCCGTTGGCGACCTCGAACAGCCCCTTGCGGTTGGTCTCCGCGCCGGTGAAGGCGCCCTTGCGATGGCCGAACAGCTCGCTCTCGACGAGGTTCTCCGGCAGGGCGCCGCAGTTGACCGGGATGAAGACGCGCTGGGCGCGCTCGCTGCGCTCGTGGACGTTGCGGGCGACCAGCTCCTTGCCGGTGCCGGTCTCGCCCAGGATCATCACCGTGGCGTCGGTGGGGGCGATGGTGTCGATCAGCCGCTTGACCTGCTGCATCGCCGCGGTATCGCCGATGATCAGCGGCGCCCCCTCGGCGGCCTTCAGCCGGCTCTCCAGCGCGACGGTCTTGTTGGCCATGTCGCGGCGCTCGGCGACGCGGTTGAGGATGACCTCCAGCTCGGCCCACTTGCACGGCTTGGTCAGGTAGTCGAACGCGCCGAGGCGCAGGGCCTGGACGGCGGTGTCGACGGTGGCGTGGCCGGTCAGCAGGATGACCTGGGTCTCGGGGCTCGTCCGCTTGATCTGCGTGAGGACCTCGATGCCGGTGATGCCTGGCATGCGGATGTCCAGCAGGGCGGCGTCGTAGCTGCCGCGCTCGATCGCCTTCAGCGCGGCGGCGCCGTCGGGGAAGACGCTGACGTCGTGGCCCAGGCGGGGCAGCTCCATCGCCATCAGATCCCGCAGGTGCGCCTCGTCGTCGGCGAACAGGATCCGCAGGCCTCCCCGGTGCGACTTGTCGATCATGGGTTCCTCCCTGGGCTCTGGCAATTCCGTTTGTGTGGTCGCGTCGCGGGGGGTCACGCGGCGTGGATTTGGGGGGCGGGCGGCTCGCGGCGGGCGTCGGCCACCTCGGACGGGTGGATCGGCAGCCGGACGCGGAAGGTCGAGCCCCGGCCCGGCCCGGCGCTGGCGGCGGTGATCTCGCCGTGGTGCTGGTTGACGATGCGGTGGGTGATGGAGAGGCCCAGCCCGGTCCCCTTGCCGTCGCGGCGGCGGGTGAAGAAGGGCTCGAAGATGTTCTCCAGCGTCTCCGGCTCCATCCCGCAGCCGTCGTCCATGAAGCCGATCTCGGCCATCCCGTGGTCGTAGCGGGCCTCGATCCGCAGCGTGCCGCCGGCGTCCATGGACTCCAGCGCGTTGACGACCAGGTTGAGGACCACCTGCTTGATCTCCTGGCCGTCCACGTGCGCGAGGACGGCCTCCTTGGGCTGGAAGACGATCGTCTTGCCGCGATACTTGCCGATGTGCCTGAGCATGTCGACCACCCCCTGGATCAGGCTGGGGAGGTCGGTCCGCTCGCGCTTGATGTCGCCGCAACGCGCCAGGTCGAGCAGCTTCTCGGTGATGCTCTTACACCGGAAGGCCTCCTCCTGGATCATCTTCAGGTAGTTCGCGACGACACGGCGGTCGGGGTCGTCGGCCGGGCCGGGCATGCCGCCGAGCCGATTCTCCAGCGCCTCCGAGCAGAAGGCGATCGACGCCAGCGGGTTGTTGATCTCGTGAGCGACGCCGGCCGCGAGGAAGCCCACGCCCGCCAGCCGCTCGGATCGCACGAGCTGCCGGCTGCGCTCCTGCACCTGCTGCTCAAGGTCGGCGTAGGTCATGCTGATCCGCGCCGTCATCTCGTTGAACGCCGCGGCCAGGTCTTCCATCTCGTCGCCGGAGCGCAGGTCGATCTTGTAATCGAACGAGCCGCGCGCCACCCGGCGCACCCCGCGCTGGAGGAGCCGGACGGGGTTGAGCACCCAGCGGTGGAACAGGGCCATCAGGCCGCAGAGCATCGCCAGCACCATCAGGGCCGAGGTCCAGACGATGACCCGGCTGGCCTGGTACTGGGTCTTGGACATGGTCAGTATTTCGAAGAAGTCCTCGTGCAGCTCCTGGGGGAGGCGCATGACGACGTGCTTGAGCCGCTCGATCCGCGAGGGGAGGTCGGAGGCCGGCTCCAGCCGCGGGAGCAGCTCGGGATGCCGCCCGACGTAGAACGCCGTGCCGTGCAGGACCGGCTCGACGGCCGGGCCCTCGGGGCGAAGCTCGTTCAGGATGGCGGTCAGGCTGTCGTCCATGAGGAACGACAGGCCAAGCTCGTCCACGCCGCTGTTGGCCCGATTCCCGCGCAGGGTGTTCTGCTTCAGCTCCTGGAAGTAGGCGGTGAGCGACCCCCGCGCCGACTCCGCCGTGGCGATCAGCGCCTGGCGCTCCTCCTCCGAGCCGTCGCGCGGGGCGTGGAGGCGGAAGACGGCCTCGATCATGTCCTTCGACGCCCCCAGCTCGCGGAGCTGGTTCGTCAGCGACAGGTTGCTCATGTGGAAGGCGTGCAGGCCGAAGATGGACCCACCCATCAGGATGAGCATCATCCCCACCACCACGCAAAGGCCGACCATCAACTTGAGGCGTATCGGCCAACGCACCATGACGACCTCCCTGTCGCGGTCCCGCACGTGGACCCCCAACTCTCCGCCCCGGCATCCTTCCGAGGACGGGCCGACACCTTATACCAGAACTCCCCCATCGCTCAAAGCCGACTCAAGAAACCGGCTTCGCGGGACGAGCGCGGAGAGGGCCAGTGTAGATTTGCATGCAAAACTCCTTGACCAAGGCGTCTGGCGGGGAGAATGGGGCGGAGGAGTAGCGACATGAGCCGGAAGACCAGGCAGCCTCGGGCCGTAGCCCCGGATGTCCGGTCGATCCGGGAGGGGCTCGGCCTGCCTCGGAAGGATTTCGCGAGGTTCGCGGGGCTGTCCGAGCGGACCATCACCTCGTGGGAGGGGAGGAAAGCCCCACCGGCGTCGCGACTCCAGCGGCTGCAACGGGCGTTGGCGCGAGTGGTGCGTCCAGAGGCGATCGGCCCCTGGCTCGGCACCCCGAATCCGGCGTTCTCGGGCCTCAAGCCACTTGAGGTCATCGAGCGGGGGGAGGTCGATAGGCTCTGGCGGATGATCCATGAGATCGAATCCGGGATGCCGACGTGATCGGGCGGGCGCGAAGGCGGCTTTCGGGTCGGGCATTTCAACGGCCTTCCCCCCTGGAGGGGGAAGGTGGCCCGAAGGGCCGGATGAGGGGGGGACGAGCGAGACGGCTGTTGGAGTTTGAAGGAGCCTTCCGAGACCGTTGGCGTGCATGGGAATCCCGAACTCCTAGGCTCCTGGGGCAAGCTCCCCCTCATCTGACCGCTTCGCGGCCTGTCTTCCCCTTCCAGGGGGAAGACCGTTCGCCCCGAGAATCCCGCGGACGCGATCGTCGGCGAACCGTGGGGACCTATTCGCGAGAAGAGATGGACGCCTGGCATCGGCGTGCTCGCTCCATGCGCCGACATGCCTTCCGAAATCCGACGACCCTCACCCGCCGCTGGCGCGGCTGCCCTCTCCCGGCGGGAGAGGGGACGAATTCGCCGTCCCGGATCGTCGAATGGTCATGACGATCCGAGGAGGAATTCACCCCATCGCCCCGATCCACGACGCCGCGCCGGCGAGGCCCAGGGCGGCGACCATGCCGGCGGCGAGGCCCAGGCGGAACCGGCGCACCTGGCGCTGGAAGGCGGGCTCGCGGGCGGGGGACTCGGCGAGGTCGGCGAGGAACTTGATCCGCGAGGCGATGCTGCCGTGGCGCCACGACCGGGCGTCGGCCGGGATGCCGTTGAGCCGGGCCACGGCGGCCAGGGCGTCGGCGAAGATACGGACGCCCACCGGGCAGACCGCCGCGATCGGCCGGCGGGGCTCGTCGCCGGCGGCGCCTTCGTAGTCGAAGTGGGGGGGGCAGTCGGGCGACCCGCACGACACGGCCTTGCAGCCGTAGACGTCGGCCTGGCGCTCGAACCGCCGCGACAGCGCGCCGAAGACGGTCCAGAACAGCACCCCGATCGCCGCCACGAGGGCCAGGCCCTCGGCCGCGTCGCGCAGGGCGGCGGGGCTCGTCGGGTCCACGGTCGTCAGGCCGGCGACCCAGTCCTCCAGGCCGACGAAGGCGTCCGAGGCCGCCGTCACCAGCATCATGACGCCCATGAGGAAGAACAGGAAGTACGGCAGGTGCCGGTGCGCGACGTGGCCGATCTCGTGCCCGAACACCGCGGCGATCTCCGAGGGGGTCATGCCGTCGATCAGGGCGTCGGAGAGCAGGACGTAGCGGAACCGGGGCAGGACCCCCGTGACGCAGGCGTTGACCATCATGTGGTCGGTGTCCCAGACCCGGATGTCCGAGCAGCGGAACCCCGATCGCCCGGCGATCGCCTCCAGGCGGTGCCGGAGCGGGCCGTCGGCGAGCGACCGCGTCGGCCACGCCAGCCGGATGAACAGCGGCGAGACCGCCAGCACCAGCGACCCCAGCGCCGCCAACTCCAGGGGCTCCGCCCAGGGGTGGTATCGCCACGCCGGCCAGAGGCGGTCGATCACGTCGTTGCGGACGACGAAGATCAGCACGACGGGGAGCACCAGCGCGATCGACTGCCGCTCCTTCAGATAGAGATGGCGCGCCACGCGACGGCCGGCGTGCGAGGCCGGCAGGCCCATCACGGCGCGCTCGCCGTAAAACAGCCCCCACCAGGCGAGCAGTTGCATCGCGAGGAAGGGCGCGAGCATCAGCGCGTCGTCGACCAGGATCGACCCGCGCCACCCCCACGCATCGAGCACGATCGCCGGCCATCCCGAGCCGTGGACGATCCAGCCGAAGGCGACCAGCGTCGCCAGCGCGATCAGCCGAGAGCCGATCCCGAAGGCCCGTCGCGTCCGGGACGTGGCGAACCCCTTCCGCCGCACCTTCCACGCGGTCCAGAGGCCCAGCGCGAAGGCGGACGCGGCGACCCCCCCCATCGCGGCGGCGATCCACGCCAGCGCCCCGGTCGCGTCGCGAGGCGGCCCGGCGGGGGCGTCGATCCCGAAGGCCAAGAGCAGGGCGAGCAGCAGGGGGATGGGGATCATCGGGGCCCGGGGACGGCGTCGGGGAGGCTTCGGACTCAGGTCGGATTATCCGGCCCGATCCGAAGGGGCGTCAAGGGGCGTGGCGCGGCCGGGACGCCGACGACGACCGGCTCGATCCCCGGCCGCGCGACGGTTATGCTCCACCGCGGCGGCCTCCGTCACGGGGCGTCATGGGTCCAGCCGCCGGGCGCGGGGGGACGAGCATGGGCTACGATTGCACGCTGCACGTCGTCGACGAACGGATGATACGCGATCGTTTCGTCCCCGCGCTGCTCGGCCGCGCCGGGGATCGGCCTCCGTTCGACGACGCCCCCGACTCCGCCGAGCTTTACGCGAAGGTCCGGGCGGCCCTGGTCGCGACGGGACGCGGCGAGGAGTCTCCCGAGACGGCCGCGAACTTCGTCTGCCAACTGGCGATAGCCCATTGCGCCGCGGAGCTGCCCCACCACTACGAGCGGGGCTTCTGCCTGTCGCTCTGGCCGAACCAGGCCGAGGGCGTCGCGGCCAGCGTGCCCCGGGAGTTCCTGGGCGACCCGGAGTCGCTGTTCGCCGATGTTGTCGCGGCCTACCCGGCGCTCCGGGGGAAGTTCCCGACCGAGATCGAATCGAACTATAGCCCGGGTTGCTTCGTCCCCGCCGAGCATGTGCCGGGGCTCCTGGCCTGGGTCGAGCGGAAAGTTCGGGGCTACGCGACGCCGGATCGCCGCCTGTTCCGCGGGCTGATCCTGGTCTTGAAGCACGCGGCCGATCGCGGGTTGGCCTACTGGGAGGGGACGGACCTGCCAGTGCCGGGGATGGCGACCATCATGCCCCCGGCCGAGGGGCGTCGCGCGGACCTGGAGGAGGTCCAGTCGCCCGAGGGCGTGTACCTGGAGTGCGTCGGCCGCTCCGATCCCGTGGTCGCGTTCGCGCACGGCATCGGCTTCCCGAAGGACTGCCGCACCGCCTTCGCGGACCTGGGCGAATGGCCCCCTCGGTTCGTCATCGCTCATGAGTACGCCCGGAAGGCCTCCCGCTCGCGGCGGGGGCGATGGGCGACGGCCTCGATGACGAGCGACCGTCCCTATCTTTACCGAGCGCGCGTGGGCGATCGGCCTGACGGCGAAAAGGCGGTCCTCCTCCCTCCGGATGAACGCGAGAATGGCGTCGCCTGGGCGGGATTCCTGGGCGAGCGGGTCGTCGCCGTCCTGGGCGCCAAGGTGGCGTACCCCGCGAAAACCCTCCTGCCCGCCTACGTCCTGTGGGAACAGGACGGACGCCTCGTCCCGGTCGACGATCTCCCCCCGAGCGCCGAGCAATTCCCGGGCTTCGGCGTCGTGCAACTCAACGACGGGGCCGATGTCCTCATCTGGGACGGCGACGGCTACGAGCTTCGCGACGGGCGTCTCGCGCGGACGTTCGACCTCAAGGCGAGTTGGACTTTCAGCGACGAATCCCCCGTGACGCCCTACGGCCCCGACGGCTTCTTCTTCCTCTCGAAACGAGAGCCGCACGCCGTCCGTCGCGGTCAGTCCCCGGTCCGTCACCTGCCCCGGCTCGCCAATGTCATGGCCGTGTCGCCGGGGCCCGAAGGGGCCGTCTTGCTCATGGAAGGGGACAACAAGCTCGGCGACCTGGGGAAGCTCTATTTCCCCGACGAGGGCGTCTACCTCCGCATCGAGCCCGCGCTGTTCGAGGACGAGGATCCGGACGAGATCCGCTCGCTCCACTGGGCCGGCCGGCGCGGCCGTCTGATCGCCGCCACGCCGAAGCGCCTCTGGGCCGTTCCGACGGAAAGGGTGTTGGGGCTGCCGCGTTACCGGGCGAGCGACGGGAGGAAGATTCGCGCAGCGAAATGAGCGACGGTCCCCGAGGCGATCATCGCGCGGGGGACCATCCGTCGGAGGGGGGCGGAGGGGCGTCGTGCTCGGTCGGGACGGGCTTCCGGCGCTCGGCGCGGACGGCCGGGGCGGGCTCGGGGGGCGTCTCGGCGGGCTCGCGGTCGTCGAGGACGACGCGGCGGTCGGAGTCGGCCAGGGCGGATCGGACGGCGGACGGGAGGCTGTCGCGCAGGGTCCGGAAGGAGTCCTTCAGCTCGTCGCGCTCGGCCTGGTAGGCGTGGATGCTGCTCCGGTAGTGCTCGACCGTCTCGGCCAGTGCGGCGACCCGGCGGGCGTCGTCGACGGCGCGCTCGGAGAGGTCCTGGTTCTCGTTGCGGAGCGTCAGGAGCTGGTCCTTGAGGCGGTCGTTCTCCGAGCGCAGCGCCTGGATGGTCCGGCGGCCCTCCTCCAGCCGTTGGCGGGAGCCGAACTGGTTGCACCCCGGCCCGGCCGCGGCGCAGGCCAGGGCGAGGACCGTCCAGGCTCTATGGCGCGGCGCGCGGTTCATGCGTCCCGATTCCCTCCGGGAGCGACCCCGGCCCGCCGTCGCGTCGGGCACGACGAGGCGCGACGCGAGAGGACCCGGCCCCGCGAGCGTCGGCTCGCCCGGGGCGGGTCTCGGAGTTGGCGCGAGGGGTTCGCGAAGCCGTCTTAGCGGATCCCGGCCGAACGGGCAAGCCCGACCGGCCGGGGGACGGGGGGGATCAGCCGAAGACCATGCCGGAGATCGACTTGACCAGGCCGGAGGCGACGCCCGTCTCGTGGAAGTTGTACAGGTTCTGGACCAGGTCGTAGGCCAGGAACGAGGAGAGCAGGACGAAGATGCTGGCGAACGCCAGGAGGCCCACCGAGAGGCCGTCCCAGTCGGCGGCCGGCTCGCGGGAGATGACCACGCCGGGGCTGGCGGAGACGGCGCTGGGGGAGTCGTCGGAGGCCCAGGCGTCGGCCATCTCGCTGGAGACGGCGTCGTCGAAGCCGTCGTCCTCCTCGTCGTCGTCGTCGCCCAGGCTGGCCGGGGCCATGGCCGTGGCGGCATTGATGTCGACGTCCTCCTCGTCGATCGCGAAGACCTCCGACGCGCTGTCGCTGTCGTCGAGGTCGAAGTCGCTGCCGGGGGTGAGCTGGACGGTCTTGTCGTCCGAGTCGTCGTCGAACGCGGCGTCGACCTCGAAGTCGGTGTCGTCGAAGATGTCCTTCTCGCCCCGGCCGACGGCGGGCGGCGGGGTGGCGGAGAGGGCCGGGGAGGGCTTGGCCGGGGAGGCGGCGGGGGCCTTGCCGGTGGGGACGGCGTCGTCGCTCAGCGGCGCCAGCTCGATCGACTCGCCGCCGCCGAAGGCGCCCATCAGGTTGATGCCGGAGTCGCTGGGGCGGGAGAGGTTGATGCCCGAGAGGTTGGGGTCGGCGGCGGTCACGTCCGAGTCGCCGGGCTTCAGCGGGACCGATTCGAACTCGTCGCTGCCGTCCAGGGCGCTCAGCTCGAAGTCGCTGCCCGACTCCGGCTGGAGCGCGTCGACCAGCTCGCTGGAGGGGGCCAGCTCGAAGTCGCTGACCGACCCGGCGGCGGGGACCTCGGCCGAGGAGCCCACCAGCGGGGAGGCGCCGACGCTCGAGCCCGACGAGGAGCCGAGCAGGCCGTGCTCGGAGGTGTCGTCCTTCACGAGGGTCACGTCGGAGTCGCTGGGCGCGCGGCTAATGGGGGCCAGGCGGACGTCGGAGTCGCTGGCGCCCGGGACGTTGTCGGGGACGAGGCGGACGTCGGAGTCGCTGGGGAGCTTGCCCGAGGTCGACATGCCGATGATGACCGAGCTGGAGCCGGTCACCGGGCTGGGGGGGACCGACAGGTCGTCGATCATCAGGTCGTGGTCGGAGCTCCCCTCGGCGTCCGGCGGGGTGGCGCCGAACTGCGCGGTCTCGGCGCCCAGGTCGGCCGGGGCGACGCCCAGCTGGAACTCGGACAGGTCCAGGTCCTCGAACCCGGCGGCGGCGGGCGCCTCCAGGTCGGAGAGGTGCAGCTCGGCGTCGCTCCCCAGGCCGTGGCGCCGGGCCAGCTCCTCGACGTCGGCCTTGCGGAACTGCCAGCTGCCGCCGTCCAGGAACCCGCGGACCTCGTGCTGCTGGGCCTTCGACTTCAGCTCGTCGGGGCTCATCCCCAGCACGCGGGCGGCTTCTTCAAGCGTGTAGAACTCGGCCATGGACATGGTCCTCGCGATCAGATCGGCCCGCGGGCCGTGGGGGGTCGAATCCAAGTGTGCCGAGGACCGCGTCCGACGCGCGCCGCCTAGCGGTCCCTCGGGGTTCGTCCGGGCTGCGCCGCCTTCAGCGACGCCTCGATGGCGCCGGGCTCGGGCGCCTGGTTGTTGTACTGGTCGAGCTTCAGGTCCCACTCATACCGGCGGGCGGCCTCCAGCTTCAGCGACCCCTTCGGGGCGTTCGGGTCGAAACGATAGACGGCCAGGGCCTGCGACTTCGCGTCCACCAGGAACAGGAACTGGGCGCCGGGCGTCCCCTGCGGGTTGGCGCTCAGCAGGGCGATCATGTCGCTGGCCCCCCCCGTCCCCGCCGGCCGGTCGCCCCGGGGGGGCGTCAGCCGGGCCGCCGGGGGCTGCTCGCCCGCCGTCTGGGCCGACAGCTCCGGGGCACGGGCCCCCCCCGCCCACGCGACCGCCGCCCCCAGGATCAGGCCGGGTAGACCGTAACGCGCCGCCCCGCTCCAATCGCGAACCTTCATCACGCCCCCTCCTTGAGCCTCGAGGCCGGCCTTCGTCCCGAACGCCGACGCGCCCTCGCGCCACGGAAACCCGCGCACCCGGGCGACTTTCGACTTCAGTCTAACACACGCTTTCCGGGAGACCCGGCGCTTCGCGAGGCCGGGCGGGCCGGCCGTCGCCGCCGCCTCGGGCGGCCGTCGGGGCCGGCGGATCCACTCCAGTTTTTATTCTAAGGTTCCCCCCCTCCCGGGCAAGGCGAGCCTCGCGACCGGCAAAGTCCGCCTTCGGGCGGTTGGGCGGCTTGTAAAATCCCGGCTTCCCGGCTAGGTTGTTGAACAATTGCCGTAGAATGTGGGCGTCCGGCTCCTCCCGGATTCCGCCCCTTGGACGCCGTCCCCCGTCGGACGGTTCCCTCCCCTTTCCGCTCCTGCCGAGGACCAGACGCCATGAACGGACGCCGAGAGCATCGCGGGGGATGGGCCGTGGCGGCCATGATGATGATCCTGGCGACCGGGGCGCGGGCCGAGGACGCCGTCGACGCCCTGGTCGGCGCGCCGGCCTCGGTGGCGATCGAGCCGGGCGAGGTCGTCCTGCGCGGGCGTCGCGCCACCGCCCAGCTGATCGTCGGCGCGACCTACGCCGACGGCTCGGCCCGCGACCTGACCCGGGCGCTGGAATGGTCGAGCGCCTCGCCCGAGGTCGCGACCGTCTCGGCGACGGGCGTCGTGACCCCCGCGGGGGACGGCCTGGCCGTGATCACCGCCCGTCGCGGGAGCGTGGAGGCGTCCACGACCGTCCGGGTGGAGGGGATGGGCGGGCCCTCGCCGGTCAGCTTCCGCAACGACGTGGTGCAGGCCCTCAGCCAGGCGGGCTGCAACTCGGGCGCCTGCCACGGCACGCCGACGGGCAAGGGGGGGCTCAAGCTCAGCCTCCGCGGCTACCTGCCGGACGAGGACTTCGTCGCCCTGAGCCGCGAATCGGGCGGGCGCCGCGTCAGCACGCTCGACGCCGACGCCAGCGTCATCCTCCGCAAGCCGCTCGGCGAGGCCCCGCACGAGGGGGGCATCCGCCTGAAGCACGGCACCAAGGCGTTCGAGTACATCCGCGACTGGATCGCCGAGGGCGCCCACGACGACCCGAACGTCGTCGCCGCCGCCAAGCTCGAGGCCGTCCCCGGCGCCCGCATCCTCCACGCCCCCGCGAAGACGCAGCAGATCGCCGTCCTGCTCACCATGGCCGACGGGACCAGGAAGGACGTGACCTCGATCTGCTACTACGACTCGTCCAGCCCGGACATCGCCGAGGTCGACGCCAACGGCTTCGTCAAGTTCAAGGGCCGCGGCGAGGTCGCCATCATCGCCCACTACCTCAGCCACGTGGCGATCGTCCGGCTCACGCACCTGATCGACGTCCCCGACTTCCAGGTCGCCGAGGTCCCCCAGGGCAACGTGGTCGACGAGACCGTCTTCGCCAAGCTGAACCACATGCGGATCGCGCCTTCGGAGGATTGCACCGACGCCGAGTTCATCCGTCGCGCGTACCTGGACGTCGTCGGCATGCTGCCGAAGCCCGAGGAGGTCGAGGCGTTCATGAAGGACAGCCCGGCCGACCGCCGGGAGAAGCTGATCGACGCCCTGCTCGAACGGCCCGAGTTCTACGACTTCTGGGCGCTCAAGTTCGCCGACGTGCTGCGGTCCAACGGCCGCCTGATCGAGCCCAAGGGGGCCTACGTCTTCCATCGCTGGATCCGCGCCAGCCTGGAATCGGGCATGCCGATGGACGAGTTCGTGCGGAAGCTGCTGGCGTCCGACGGCTCCACGTTCTCCGACCCGGCCACGAACTACTACCGGATCAGCCGCGAGCCCGAGGCGGCCGTCGAGACCACCGCGCAACTGTTCCTCGGCGTCCGGATCCAGTGCGCCAAGTGCCACAACCACCCCTTCGAGCGCTGGACGCAGGACGACTACTACCACTTCGCCGCGTTCTTCGCCCAGGTCGGCCGCAAGCCGGGGGCGTTGCCGGGCGAGGAGGTCGTCTTCAACGCCGGCGGCGGCGAGGTGAAGCAGCCGCGCACCGGCGCGGTGATGCCGCCGAAGGGCCTGGGGGGGCCGGCCATCGAAGGCGGGCCCGACGCCGACCGTCGCGCCCAGCTGGCGGAGTGGCTGACGGCCGGGGACAACCCGGTCTTCGGCAAGAGCATGGTCAATCGCATCTGGTATCACCTGATGGGCCGGGGGATCGTCGAGCCGGTGGACGACTTCCGCGACTCCAACCCCGCCTCCAACGACGAGCTGCTGGACGGCCTGACGGCCCAGTTCGTGGCCGAGGACTACAACCTGAAGTCATTGATCCGCACGATCTTGCGGAGCCGGACGTATCAGCTCTCGGCGGCGACGAACCCGCTCAACGCGGACGACTCGATCTACTTCTCGCACGCGACGACGAAGCTGCTCCCGGCCGAGGTGCTGCTGGACGCCATCAGCGACGTCACCGGGTCGCCCAACGCCTTCCCCGGCCTGCCCCCCGGCGCCCGCGCCACCCAGATCCCCGACGGCAAGATGGACGACCCGTTCCTCAAGACGTTCGGGCGGCCTGCGCGCGAGCTGGCCTGCGAATGCGAGCGCGAGACCGACTCGAACCTGTCGCAGGCGTTGCAGCTCATCGGCGGGGCGACGGTCAACAACAAGCTCCGCAACGACGGCGGCCGGGTCGCGACGCTCGCCCAGAGCGGCAAGCCCCCGGAGGAGATCACCAAGGAGCTCTACCTCGTCGCCTTCTCCCGCGACCCGTCGCCGGCCGAGCTGGAGGCCGCCGTCAACCACCTGAAGGCCGCCAAGGAACTCCGCCCCGCCGTCGAGGACCTCGCCTGGGTCCTCGTCAACTCCAAGGAGTTCCTGTTCCGGCATTGAGCGGGGCGGCGGGTAGGGCACTACGGAGACCGGGTTGGCCATCATAACGCTCTTCCCCCCCTGGAGGGGGAAGACAGACCGCGAAGCGGTCAGATGAGGGGGAGCTTGCCCGCGGGGTTTCGCATTTCGCGGCCCCGACCAGGCCGACGACCCTCGGAAGGCCCCCGTCGAATTCCGACGGTCGTGCCGCTCGCCCCCCCCTCATCCGGACCTTCGGGCCACCTTCCCCCGCCAGGGGGGAAGGCCGTCATCATGTCCGGGGCACCCGCTCTCGCGGGGCGGGCGGTCGTCCGGTATACTTGGCTTTTACCCCCGACGCCCGTCCGGACGACACGCGCGACGAGGGAGGCCGGACGAGGGGGAATCCCCCGGCCTCCGGGCTCGTCCCCCCGCCGTGGATCCCGACGGCGTCCCCCGGTCCAGGCTCACCCACCAAGGTTAGGCGATGGCCAAGCATATCTTCGTGACGGGCGGCGTGGTCAGCTCGCTCGGCAAGGGGCTCACCTGCGCTTCGATCGCGATGATTTTGGAGCAGCGCGGGCTGACGGTTCGCCTCCAGAAGTTCGACCCCTACATCAACGTCGACCCGGGCACCATGAGCCCGTACCAGCACGGCGAGGTCTACGTCCTGGACGACGGCTCCGAGACCGACCTGGACCTGGGCCACTACGAGCGGTTCACCAACGCCAAGCTCACCAAGGACTGCAACTACACCACCGGCAAGATCTACCTCTCCGTCATCCAGAAGGAGCGCGAGGGGCGGTACTACGAGGGGAAGACCGTGCAGGTCATCCCCCACATCACCGACGAGATCAAGGCCGCCATCCACCAGCTCGCCGCCGACGACGTGGACGTCGTCATCACGGAGATCGGCGGCACCGTCGGCGACATCGAGGGCCTGCCGTTCCTGGAGGCCATCCGCCAGTTCGCGCTCGACGTGGGCCGCGAGAACTGCGTCTACATCCACCTGACGCTCGTCCCCTACCTCAAGGCGGCCGGCGAGCTGAAGACCAAGCCCACGCAGCACTCCGTCGGCGCCCTGCGGCAGATCGGCATCCAGCCCGACATCCTCGTCTGCCGCACCGAGCACCCCATCCCGACCGACGAGAAGGACAAGATCGCGCTGTTCTGCAACGTCGAGAAGAAGGCGGTGATCGAGGAGCGCGACCGCCAGTTCAGCATCTATGAGGTGCCGCTGAGCCTCGTGCAGAGCGGGCTCGACGCGCTGCTGGTCAAGAAGCTGGCCCTGAAGGCCGGGCCGCTCGACCTGACCGACTGGACCGAGATGGTCGACCGGCTGCTGAACCCGAAGCACGAGGTGCGCATCGCGGTCGTCGGCAAGTACATGAAGCACCGCGACGCCTACAAGTCGGTGTACGAGTCGCTCGACCACGCCGGCATCCCCCACCGCGCCCGCGTGTCGGTCGTCCGGGTCGAGGCCGAGGAGGTCTCCACGCGCGGGGCCGAGGCCCTGCTCGGCGGCGTCGACGGCGTCCTCGTCCCCGGCGGCTTCGGCATGCGGGGCATCGAGGGGAAGATCGAGGCCGTCCGATACGCCCGGTCTCGCGGCATCCCGTTCTTCGGCATCTGCCTGGGGATGCAGACCGCGGTGATCGAGCACGCCCGCGCCGTCCTCGGCCTGGAGGACGCCAACAGCACCGAGTTCGAGAAGGACTGCGACCACCCGGTCATCTCCCTGATGGAGGATCAGCTCGCCGTCGCCAAGCGCGGCGCGACCATGCGGCTGGGCGCCTGGCCCTGCGACCTGGCCCCCGACACCCTGGCCCGCAAGGCCTACGGCGTGGAGCGCGTCTCCGAGCGGCATCGCCACCGCTACGAGTTCAACAACGCCTACCGCGAGCGGCTGGCCGAGGCCGGGCTGATCGCCTCCGGCACCAGCCCGGACGGCCAGATCGTCGAGATCGTGGAGATGGTCGACCACCCCTGGTTCGTCGCCGTCCAGTTCCACCCCGAGTTCCAGTCCAAGCCGACGAAGCCCCACCCGCTGTTCCGCGACTTCATCGCCGCGGCCCTCCGCCGCAAGGAGGCCGGCCGCGCCGACGGCCCCGCCGCGACCGCCGCCCCCACGGCCCCCGCCCCCCCGAAGGTGACGGCGTGATGGTCGTCGGGCGCGACTGGGACGGCGGGGGGCGGATCGCGATCGAGGTCCGCGACGGCGTCATCGACCGGATCGAGCCGGCCGACGGCCCCGCCGCGCCCGACGATCCCCTGATCGCGCCGGCCTTCTGGGACGTGCAGACCAACGGCCGATGGGGCTGGTCGTTCTCCGGGCCCGACCTGACCGTCGACCGCGCCGTCGCCATCATCCGAGCCCAGCGCAACCTGGGCTCGGGGAAGGTCTGCCCGACGCTCATCACCGCCCCGGTCGAGGACACGCTGCGCGGCCTGCGGACCCTCGCCGCCGCGTGCGACGCCCACCCGGACGTGGCCCGGCTGGTGGCCGGAATCCACCTGGAGGGGCCGTTCCTGTCGGGACTCCCCGGCTATCGCGGCGCCCACCCCGCCGAGTGCATGCGCGACCCCGACTGGCCGCTGTTCGAACGCTTCCAGGAGGCGAGCGGCGGCCGGGTCGTCCTGTTGACCCTCGCCCCCGAACGCCCCGGCTCCCCCGAGTTCATCCGCAAGGCGGTCGCCTCGGGCGTGGCGGTCTCCCTGGGCCACACCGCCGCCGACGCCGACGCCATCCGCGCGGCCGTCGACGCCGGCGCGACTCTGAGCACCCACCTGGGGAACGGCATCGTCGCGGAGCTTCCCCGCCACCCCAACCCGATCTGGATCCAGGCCGCCGAGGACCGACTTTCGGCCTCGCTCATCGCCGACGGCCACCACCTGGGCCCGGAGACGCTCCGCGTCCTCGCCCGCGCCAAGGGGCCGGATCGCACGATCCTCGTCAGCGACGCCGGCTGGCTCGCAGGGCTCCCCCCCGGCAATTACGGCGCGTGGGACGTCGACCCCTCGGGGAAGATCGTCCTGGCAGGCACGCCTTACCTGGCCGGATCGTTGCTCGGCCTGGAAGCGGGCCTGCGCGCGATGGACGCGGTCGTCGGCGGCTTCCCGCGCCCCCTGATCGACGCCGCCACCGTCAACCCCGCGCGGCTCCTCGGCCGTCCCGCCCCCCGCCTCGCCGTGGGCGAGCCCGCCGACCTCGTCCTCCTGCGCCGGCCCGCCCCCGGCGACCTGTCGCTCCTGCGGACGTGCATCGCCGGCGAGTGGTTCGAACGCGAGGCCTGACTGTCCGATGTGGTCGCGTTCGCCGTGACCGGGAGCCGACGCGACGGTTCGCGAGGGCTCGACCAGGAGTGTCAACTCGCGGACGCGGAAGCGGCAGGGGCGGTTGTCGGGCTGGACGCGGAGCCGGGCGACGGGGCCGTCGATCCAGACGGTGACGGATCGATCATCGCCGGTCGGTAGGTACCAGTCGCCGTACTGCTGTTCGGGGGCCCGATACTGGTCGTCAGGCCGCCAGGCGAGGCGGAATCGGGCGGGAGCCCCGTCGTCGTTGCGGTGGTCGTAGCGGATCCGCACGCCGGCGACCCGCGTCGGCGCGGGGAGTTCGAAGCCGACCCACGGGTCGGGCCCCAGGGCCGCGATCTCGCCGTCGCGCCAGCGGGCGAGGCGCATGTCGGCCGGGCGAAGTTCGACGGGGACCTCGCGGAAGGCCGGGTCGGGCCGCAGCCGCGCGAACGCGCCGAGCTTCGCCTCGCGGAGCATCTCGAGCAGGTCGTGGAACGCCTGCCGGGACGGGTGCAGGAACGGCGCGTGCCGGCTCGACAGCCGGAAGATCGGGGTGCCGGCGTCGCGGTCGTGGTCGAAGGCCGCCGCTCGCTCGGCGGCGATCCGGCCGGCGTCGATCGCGTCCCGGGCGTTGGGCCAGAGCAGGGCGAGGCCCGCCGCGAAGAGGGCCGTCGTCGCGACGGGCCGGAGCCATCGACCCCCCCTGAGAGCGAAAGCCAGATACGCCAGCGTCAACGCGGGCGCGGCGAGCGTCGCGTACCGGAGTTGCAACCCGGCGGTGGTGCCCTCGCCGGAGCGTCCCCAACCGGTCGCCAGGGCTAGCAATCCGGCCGAGGTCATCAGCGCGAGCAGGCCCCCGACCCGGGGCCGGTCGCCGGGATCTCGGCGCAACGCCGCCAGCAGGAGGGCCGTCGCCCCGAGGAAGTAGGCCGCCGCGGCCAGGCCCGACCACGGCCACAGGCCGACGCCCGCCGTCCCCAGGCCCGTCGCCAGGAACTGGAGCGTCGTCCGGAGGACGGCCGTCGCGTCGCCGGGGGGCGCGTGGTGGGCCGGCGGTTGGTAGCCCCATAAGTAGGAGGCCGTCAGCAGGACGGCCGGCGTCGCGCACAGGACGTTCCAGGCCCCCCGGCCGCGCTCGCCCGACCGCCATTCGACCGCGGCCATGGCCAGGAGCCAGAGGATCGGCGCGGGGATCATCAGCAGGCCGCCGGCGTTGCAGAGGGGCATGACGGCCAGGCAAGCCCCCATCCCCGCGGCGCGGAGCGGGCTCGGCCGTCCCCCCGAGGCGACCGCCGCCGCCACGCACAGCAACGCCACGGGGAGCACATAGGCGATCTGGATCGCCCAGATCATGTTCTGCTGGTGGCCCAGGTGGAGCAGGGCGATGGGGAGGAAGGCGTCGGCGCGCCGCGCCCCGCCGGGGGCGCGGGCGGCCGCGATCAGGAGCGCCGCCGCCCCCGCGGCGAGGGTCGCGACGATCAGCGCCATCACCGGCCGGGGGTCGGCCCCGTCCAGCTCGAAGACGCCCAGCAGCACGAGCCGGGGGATGGGGATCCGGTGCTCGCTGTGCTGCGACCAGAGCCACGAGGCGCTGATCGGCGCCCGGCCGCAGAGCTGCGGGACGACGGCGTAGTCGTCCCATCGCGGCACGTCGGCCCCGAACCGGGCCACGTACCAGAGCGCCATGATCACCAGGGCTCCCCAGGCCGACCACACGAAGGCCCGCGCGCCGGCATCGGAGCCGGCTCGTGGGGATCCCGCGGTGTCGCGGTCGGTCGCCATGCGGGTGGTCGCGTGAGAACCGTGGGCGGAGTTTGGCCCATCATATCACGCCGGTCGCGCCTCGCCGCAAGGCCGGATCAAGATGTCATGAAAATGCATTCGAGTTCGGCGGGCGAAGCCGGGTTGATTTGCCGCGACGTCACCGTGTTTGTCGTTTCAAGGCGGGCCGGGCGCGGAGGCCCGGCGCGAACGAAGCCGATGCCGCCGACTCAGCGGCGCTCGGCGGGGTCGTCCATGGGGCGTTCGGCGATGACCTGGCCGGGGTCGTCGACGGGCTTCTGGATGGTGAAGGAGTCGACGACCTCGCCGTCGGTGGTCCAGGAGCGATAGGTCAGCCGGCGGGTCGCCTCGTCGATCTCGATCGTCTGGTAGGTCGAGAGCTCGGTCCGACCGACCTCGATGTAATCGCGGCTCGGCTGGTCGTGGACGAACTTGTCCCCCGAGACGGCGACGACGTAGGTGGTCCCCTCGGCCGGGGAGGAGACACGCTCATGGGCCTTCATAGGCGGCGTGCGCAGGTAGGCGTGGTCGTGGCCTTGTAGGACCATGTCGACGCCGTGGCGGTCGAACACCGGCACCCAGTGCTCGCGGATCCGGGGGTTGTCTCGGGTGGGGTGGGACGGGTAGATCGGATGGTGGAACATCACGAACTTCCAGTCTTCCCGCGCCGAGGCGAGGGCGCGGTCGAGCCATTCGGCCTGCCTCGCCGCCTCCTCGTCGCTCATGACGGCGGAGGTGCTGTCGAGCACGGCGAAGAACGCCTCGCCGTATCGGAAGCTGTAGACCAGCCCCGGATCGACCCCTTCCGGGCCGTTGGCGGGCAGGCGGAACGTCGAGCGATAGAGCCAGGGCCCGCGGTCGAGGTACTCGTGGTTCCCCGCCGCCGGCATGACCGGGACGCGGTCGAACACCGGCGCGGCGCGGAGAAGGAAGTGGTCCCAGTTGGTCCGCTCGTTGCCGCGGTCGACGAGGTCGCCGGCGATGAGGACGGCGTCCATGCCGGGGTGGCGTCGGAAGGCGGAGGAGAGCAGGGCGCCCCAGCGCTCCAGCCCGGTCTGGGCGTCGCCGAGGAAGAGGAACTCCAGCCGCTTCGGCCGGGCGGAGGCCGTCTTCACGGTCCGCCACGGTCCCCATCGCCGGGGGGTGCCGTCGCCCACGGCGTAATAGTAGGTGGTGTCGGGCTCCAGCCCGTCGACCGCCACGGCATGCCGCAGGGTGACCGGGTCGTTCAGCAGGCCGGGCGAGCGGATGGGCTCGGCGGAGCCGTGGTACTCGCGCAGGCCGACCAGGTCGTCGGGGGAGACGGGGCCTTCCTCGGGCGTCAGGTATCGCGCCGGGGCGATCCGCACGACGCTCCCCGTCGCCCAGGGGGTCGTCCGCCAGCTGAAGACCAACTGGCTCGTGGGGTCGGCCCCCAGGCTGATGAGGGTCTGGTCGGGGCGCTCGGAGGAGGGGGAGTGCGTCTTCCAGACGCGGCCGGTCGCCATCGCGGCCATGTGGCGACGGTCGCGGGCCGGCTGGAGGAGGATGGCGCCCTCCAGCGCGGAGGGGAGGCCGGTGATCGCCCGATGCGCGTCGCTGGCGGCGCTCGCCCCTTCGGCGGCGACCCCCACGGTCCACGAGGCGTCCGGGTCGGGCCGAAGCTCCAACTCCTCCGGGGCGACGGGCGAGCCGGGGCCGGGGCGGACGAAGGCGACGTAATGCTCGTCGCGCGAGCGGTCCAGGCCGTTGACCCCCAGGCCGATCCAGCCGGCCGGGAAGCGGCGACGGTGGATCGGCCACGGCCGGCCGTCGACCCGGATCGTCTCGCCCGAGGTCCGGAAGCCCTGGTCGTCCAGCCAGAACGGCTCGGCGCCGGGGGGGGCGGCCACCGCGACGACCACCGGGGCCGGGGCGCGGAACCTCAGGGCGTTGCGGCCCAGGGCCTCGCGCTCCTCGGGCGTGAGGAGGTCCAGCAGGGCCGATTCGCGGGTGACGACGGCGGTCAGCTCGCGCTCGGACTTGATCCCGGCGAGCCGCATCCCGGCCGCGTCCAGGGCCTGGCGGACGCCCGGCAGGTTTTCGACGGGCGTGGATTCTCGACAGCCGGCCATCGCCAGCGTCAGCATCACCGCCCATCCGCCCCGCTTCCAAACGTGCATGATCCGGCGTCCCTCCTGGACCTCGCGACGTGAACCCGGAAGATAGATACCGCATCCGTCCGATTCTTCGAATGGCGATTTGCCGCCGCCGGCCCTCCCCTCCACGCATCGAGACGCCTCATGCCGACGGTCCGACCCGACCCCGTGTTCCTCCTCCTCGGCGCGCTGGTCGTGGCGATCATCGCGTCGATCATCGTCGCGATCGAGCGGTTGCGTCGAGCCGCCCGTGTCGCCGCGAACGCCCGACGATCGAGGACGCCGATCGAGAACCCTCCCGCGGGGATCGTCGAGCTTCCCTTCGAGCGGACCGAGGCCAACCCGGACAACCCTCGCCATTCGCGGTACGTCGGCCCGTTCCGCGACGAGGACCGGACGCCGGACCGACCGGGGATGCCCTGGAGGCGCACCCCCTGCCCGCCGTTGCGGGGGCGGGTGGTCCTGGTGTCGCTGTTCGTCGGGGCGGACGGCCGGGGTTGGAGCGACGCGGAGGTCGCCCGGCATCTCGCCTCGCTCGGACGCGCCGCGAGGTGGATGGAGGAGGAGGCCGGGCGTTACGGCGTCGAGGCGGGGGTGGGGATCGCCGACGTCTACTTCGCCGTCGAGGGCGAGACGGCCGAGGAGGTCGACATCCTGGTGGCCCAGAGCGGCGGCGAGGTCGGGCTGTTCGAGGCCAACATGGGGGTCCGGGCGATCACCCTGATGAGTCGCGCGGCGGCCGCGCTGGGCTTCCGCGACGCGGTCGACTTCGTGCAGGAGGTCGCCGCGCGGCTGCCGGGGGCGACGGTCGCCTGGCTGCTCCACCTGCGGCTGGCCGGCCGGTCCTACGCGGTCCCGCTGGATCATACCGACCTGGAGGGGATCAGCCTGGCCTTCTGCCACGCCCGCCAGGCCAACTTCACGGAGCCCCTGATCCGCCCCCCCGCGCCCCGCGCGGCCGTCATGGCCCACGAGGTATTGCACCTGTTCGGCGCCCAGGACAAGTACGGCTGGCCCCTCTCCCACTTCCGCGGCGGCGTCACCCATTCCGACGTCATGCGGCTGGAATCCGAGCGCCTCTCCGACCTGAGCGTCGACCCGCTCACCGCCAGCGAGCTGGGCTGGCTGGACTGACGGGGGGCCCGGGGGGCATAATGGCCGGACGCCGGCGAACGCACGGAGATGACGCGCGTCGGCCGATCGACCCCGCCCGATCCGAGGCCCCCCCGTGCCGCTCACCGAACCCGCCAGCGCCCCCGCGACGCCCCCTTCCTCCGAGGACAAGTCGGACCAGCGCGTCCGGAGGATGTTCGGGTCGATCGCCCGGCGGTACGACCTGCTCAACCACCTGTTGAGCCTGAACATCGACCGCTCCTGGCGGCGGTTCACGACCCGGACGGTCCCGCCGACGCCCGGCGTCCCGGTCCTCGACGTCTGCACCGGCACCGCCGACCTGGCGATCGAGTACCACAAGGCGGCCGGCGGGACGTGCCCCGTCGTCGGGGTCGACTTCACCCGCGAGATGCTCGCCGTCGGGCTGCCGAAGGTGGCGAAGGCCGGCGCGTCGGGCCGGATCGCCCTGGTGGAGGGAGACGCCCAGCACCTGCCCGTCCCGGCCGACACCTTCGGCGTGGTCAGCGTGGCGTTCGGCCTGCGGAACGTCCGCGACACCGTCGCCGGGCTGGACGAGCTGATCCGCGCCGCCCGCCCGGGGGGCAAGGTGGCCGTGCTGGAGTTCTCGCGGCCTCGCGGCCGGATCCTCGGCCCGCTCTACCTCGCCTTCTTCCGCAAGGTGCTGCCGCGCGTCGGCCAGGCGATCGCCCCCAACGCGGACTCGGCCTACCACTACCTGCCGAAGACCGTGCTGGAGTTCCCCGACGGCCAGGAGCTTTTGGACCTGATGGGCTCTCGCGGGCTGGTGGAGCTGGAGATGCACCCGCTGACGTTCGGCATCGCCACGCTGTACGTCGGCGTCAAGCCGGCCGCGCGGCCATGACGCCGACGCCCGAGCCCCCGCCGCTGGTCGTCGCGATCACCGGCGCGAGCGGAGCCCCCTACGCGATCGCCCTGCTCCGCGCGCTCCTGACGCTGGGCCGCCGCGTCCACCTGACCATCAGCCCGAGCGCCGTGGAGGTCATGCAGGCGGAGATCGGCCGCGCGCCTTCGCTCGACGCCTTCGACCCGGGCGAGCTGCTGGGGGAGGTCGACGCGAGCCGGCTGGTCTACCACGACCATCGGGACTTCTCGGCCGGCATCGCCAGCGGCTCGTTCCTGACGGGAGGAATGGTCGTCGTCCCGTGCAGCATGAGCACGCTCGGGGCGATCGCCCACGGCATCACGACGAACCTCGTCACGAGGGCGGCCGACGTGCACCTGAAGGAGCGCCGCAAGCTGATCCTGGTCCCGCGCGAGACCCCGCTGAGCCTGATCCACCTGGAGAACATGACCCAGGCAACGCGAGCCGGGGCGGTCGTCCTGCCGGCGGCCCCCGCGTGGTATCACCGGCCGAAAGGCCTGGAGGACATGGTCGCGTTCGTCGTCGGCCGCATCTGCGACCAGTTGGGGATCCCGAACCGCCTCATCTCCCGCTGGGGCGAAGGAGACGGGGAGTGAGCCGGGTCGTCCTGATCACCGGGTCCTCCGCCGGGCTGGGCGCGGCCATCGCGCGCGAGGTCGTCCGCCGCGGGCTGGCGACGGCCATGGTCCTCGTCGCCCGCCGGGCCGACCGCCTGGACGCGCTGGCCGAGGAGCTGAGGCGCTCGACGCCGGGGCTGGAAATCGCGACGATCGCCGCCGACCTGGCCGAGGCCGACGCCTGCGCGCGGGTCGCCCGCGAGGCGGTCGAACGGTTCGGCGGCGTCGACGTGCTGATCAACAACGCGGGGCTCGGCCTGCCGACCCTGTTCGCCGACGCCCCGCCGGGGGACCTCGACCGGCAGCTCGCGGTCAACCTGCGGGCCCCGATCCTCCTGACGCGCCACCTGGTCGACTCGCTGACCTCGCGGCGCGGGACGGTGATCAACATCGGCTCGGCGATCACCTGCGTGGCGAACTCGGCGCTCGGGGTCTACGGCGCGACCAAGGCGGGGCTCGCCTACTGGAACGACGCGACCCGCCGCGAGCTGGCCCGCGACGGCGTGACCGTCTGCCTCGTCGAGCCGGGGCCGATCGGGACCGATTTCTCCGACGCCTTCCGCGCGCTCGCCCCGGACGGCGCCCGGCCGCACCCGGTCGTCGAGACCCCCTCGGGCTGGATGACGGCCGAGGTGGGCGACGTGGCGCGTCGGGTCGTGGGGCTGATCGAGCGGCCGAGGCGGCGGCTGTCGGTCCTGCGGCGGATGGTCTGGCCGTTCCGGGCGATGGGGGCGCTGGCCCGCGCGTTCCCGGCGCTGGGCGACTGGTTCGTGATCCGGGTCTTCGGCGTCGATCGGGCCTCCGGGTCGTCGGGAAAGGTTTGAGGGAAGTCATGTCGATCGCCTCGCGGCGCGTCCGCGACTACCTGGATCTGGTGCGGTTCAGCCACACCCTGTTCGCCCTGCCGTTCGCCCTGATGGGGGCCGTGCTGGCGGCGTGGGGGCCCGACGGCCTGCGCGGGCGGCCTCGCGACTGGCTGGGGATCGTCCTCTGCATGGCGACGGCCCGGTCGGCCGCGATGGCATTCAACCGGCTGGTCGACCGCGACGTGGACGCCAGGAACCCCCGCACCGCCGGGCGCCACCTCCCGCGCGGGGCGATGACCCCGGCGGCCGTGGCGACGTTCACCCTGATCTGCTCGGCCGCGTTCGTCGCCTCGACGCTGCTATTCCTGCCGAACCCCTGGCCGCTGTGGCTATCGGTCCCGGTGCTGCTCTGGCTGCTGGGCTACTCGTACACGAAGCGGTTCACGAGCCTCGCCCACTTCTGGCTGGGGGTCTCGCTGAGCCTCGCGCCGGTCGCCGCGTGGATCGCGCTCCGGGGCGACATCGCCTGGCCGCCGATCTGGCTGGGGCTGGCCGTCTTCTGGTGGGTCTCCGGCTTCGACCTGATCTACGCCTGTCAGGACGCCGACTACGATCGGGGCGCGGGCCTCAACAGCGTCCCCGCGCGGCTGGGCGTCCGCGGGGCGCTGCGGCTGGCGGCGCTCTGCCACGCCCTGATGATCCCGGCGCTCGTCGCCCTGGGCCTCTCGTACCCCCTGGGCCCGATCTACCACGCGGGCGTCGCCGTCGCCGCCGTCCTGCTGATCTACGAGCACTCGCTGGTCCGGCCCGACGACCTGGACCGCGTCAACGTGGCGTTCTTCCACGTCAACGTCGTCATCAGCATGGGCCTCCTGGCGGCGACGTTGGTGGACCTGCTCGTGTGAGTTCCAGGGCTGAGAGCGGGGCGATCATGTACGAGGTGACGACCATGCCACCGATACGACGCGGGGTTTTGGCCGTCGCCGCGGTCGCCCTCCTGTTCGGGATCGCGGCCTGTTCGGGGGAGGGGCCACGGGAACTCACCGTCACGGAGTTCGGCTTCCCCTGGTCGGAGAAGCCGTCCCCTCGGACGGTCTTCCGGACCCGAACCGACGGCGACCTTTTGCGCTTCGCCTTCGAGGTCGACGACGACGATGTTGTTGTCAGCGATGCCTGGGATGGCGAATCGACCGTGGACGGCGAGGACCGAGTCGAGATCTTCTTCGCGCGGGATGCCGATCTGGCCGACTACTGGTGCATCGAGATCGACCCGCTCGGCCGGGTCCACGATTATCACGCCCGGCACTATCGCGTCTTCGACGCCGACTGGGACTGCCCCGGCCTGAAGGCCGAGGGTTCCTCGACCCCTACCGGGTACGCCGTCCGCGGGAGCATCCCGCTGGCCACCCTGGCCGAACTCATGGGCCGGCCGATCGGGCGCGGGAGCGAGCTTCGCGTCGGCCTGTTCCGCGCCGAGTTCCGCGGGGAGGGGCCCGAGGCTCGCGGGGAGGCCGACGACAACTGGATCAGTTGGGCGAGGCCGGCGGTCGAGAAGCCCGATTTCCACGTCCCCGAGGCGTTCCGAACGATCGTCGTGCCGTGACGGCCGGCGTCGCGCCGGGGCGCCAGGCGTTGCCGGATCGTCCGATCGAGACTAGAATTTCGGGAAGCAGAAGGTAGCAGACCGTGCTCCCCAGCAATGGAGTGGATATGGCCGTCGACGCTGATCTCAGGGCGATTCGCGAGAAGGTGGAGGCCGGCGAGCGGCTGAGCTTCGAGGACGGGCTGACGCTGGAGGCCTCGCGCGACGTCCTGGAGATCGGGGCCCTCGCCAACCTCGTCCGGGAGCGCAAGAACGGGGACCTGGCGTTCTACAACGTCAACACCCACATCAACCCGACCAACGTCTGCGTCTACACCTGCGACTTCTGCGCCTTCCGCGCCGACCTGGACGAGCCCAAGGCGTACGTCCTGTATCGCGACCAGATCGCCGAGCGTGCCCGCGAGGCCAGCGCTCGCGGGGCGACCGAGATCCACATCGTCGGCGGCCTGCACCACAAGCTGAAGCTGGACTACTACTGCGACGTCATCCGCTGGATCAAGGAGGTCGACCCCGAGATCCACGTCAAGGCGTACACGGCCGTCGAGATCGAGTTCTTCGCCAAGATCACCCGCGTCTCCCGCGAGGAGGTCCTCAAGCGGCTCATCGACGCCGGGCTGGGGAGCCTGCCCGGGGGCGGCGCGGAGATCTTCCATCCCGAGGTCCGCGAGAAGATCTGCGGCGCCAAGGCGTCCACCGAGGCCTGGCTCGACGTCCACCGCGCGGCGCACCGGCTGGGGCTGAACTCCAACGCCACCATGCTCTACGGCCACATCGACGGCCCGGTCCACCGGATCGACCACCTGGTCCGCCTGCGCGAGCTCCAGGACGAGACCGGGGGCTTCCAGACGTTCATCCCCCTGGCGTTCCACCCCGACAACTCGGAGATGTCCGACATCGTCGCCCCGTCGGGGATGATGAACCTCAAGACGATGGCCATCAGCCGGCTGATGCTGGACAACTTCCCGCACATCAAGGCCTACTGGGTCATGCTCGGCATCAAGACGGCCCAGATCTCCCTCTCGTTCGGCGCCGACGACATCGACGGCACCGTCGTCCACGAGAAGATCTACCACGAGGCCGGCGCCGAGACCCCCCAGGAGATCACCGTCGCCGAGATCCGCCGCCTGATCGAGGAGGCCGGCCGCACCCCCATCGAGCGCGACACGCTCTACCGCGAGATCCGCCGCGACGGCGACCGCTGGAAGGCCGGCGCCAAGATCCGGACCCCCGCCCTGGCCGTCCTCGACTCCTGACCGATCGGCCTTGCCCGGAACCCGATCGGCTGGCATCCTGCCGGCGCGCGAACCCGCGCGCCGGACCCGGACGACCCGCCGAAAGGACGCGGCCATGCAACCGATTCTGTTGGAGATCCTCGGGCTGAGGGTCCACGCCTACGGCGTCTTCATGGCGCTGGCCTGCACCGCCGCGCTCCTGTTCTGCGTCCGCCGCGCCCCCCGCGAGGGGATCCACCCAGACTCCGTGTACGAGCTGGCCACCTGGCTGTTCCTCGGCGGCGTCGTCGGGGCGCGGGCGTTGTTCGTCGTGGTCCAGCCGAGCGCGATCCGATCGCCCCTGGACCTCGTGCGTTTCTGGGACGGGGGGGGCGTCTTCTACGGCTGCATCCTGGGGGGCCTGGGGGGGACGCTGCTCTATTACCGGAGGAAGCCGTTCCCATTCGCGAGGATGGCCGACGTCGTCGCGCCGGCGCTCGCGATTGGGGCGTTCTTCGGGCGGCTCGGCTGCCACTTCAAGGGCTGCTGCCACGGCTCGCTCACGTCCGCGCCCTGGGGCGTCCGCTTCCCGGCCGGCTCGCACGCCTGGGTCGAGCACGTCGACCTGGGCCTGATCCCCCCCGAGGCCGCGCGGTCGCTGGCCGTCACGCCCACGCAACTCTACGCGGCCTTCTCGGCCCTGGCCCTCTTCGCGTTGCTGCTGGCGTACTACCCGCGTCGCCGTCGGCCGGGGCAGGTGATGGCGATGCTGATGATCGCCTACCCGATCACCCGATGGCCCGTCGAACTCCTCCGCGCCGACGACCCGGGCGTCTTCGCCGGCGTCACGGTCTCCATGCTCATCAGCCTGATCCTTTGCGCCTCGGGCGTCGCGCTGTGGCTGCGGCTCCGCCGCGACGAACGGCCGTCGCCGAGCACGAAGCCGGATCCGCGTCCCGCCGTCGCGTAGGCCCCTCGGCCGATTTTGCTTGCCGCCTCGATCCTCGACGGCGTATCCTCGCACTCCGACGTTTGTCTGAAGATCGGCGGCCGGCGAGGGAGGGCGAGGCATGATCGGCGCTACGATGATACTGGCGGGGGCGCTGGCGGCCGGCGCGGCGGAGGCAGGGGAGGAGTTGCCGCGCTACCGGCTGGAGCCGGGGATGGTGCTGACCTACAAGGGCTCGGGCCAGTCTCGGTATACGCGGATGACCTCGGCCGAGGAGAGCGAGACGACGGCCTGGGTCGTCGGCCGGAACCCGGACGGGAGCGTGAGGATCGTCATGCGGCAGGGGAGCCGATACGCCTCGGCCCGCGACGGCGAGGCCCCCGAATTGGACAAGGAGCCGATGGACCACGACTTCGGCCGCGTCGACCTGTTCCCGGACGGCCGGCTCGGCCCGGCCACCGAGACCGGCTATCGCATCCGGCCCCGGACGATTTTCCCCCGCCTGCCCGAGGACGGCGATCAGGCCAAGGCCGGTTGGTTCGACGCCGACGAAGGGAGCCTCGACGGCACGCGCTACGAGGCACCCCAGGCCGAGCCCGGGGGATGGATGATTCGCGCCGCGAGCGAGGGGCCGGAGAACCGCGTCTACGAATCCACCGGCCGCTTGACGTACCATTTCGACGCCGGTCGCGGGCTGATCAAGCGGGTCGAGTCCGAACACACGCAGGGCTACGGCTTCCAGGGGAAGGGGACCGGCGTGGTCGAATTGGTCTCGCTCGAAACGCTCGACGAGGGCAAGCTCGCCGCGTTCCGCCAGGCCGCCGACGCCTACTTCGACGCCGAGAAGTCCGCCAACGACGCCGCCCGGGGCGAGCACGACCCCGCGAAGCTCGAAGCCGCCCTGGCGTCGGCGAAGGCCGAGCTGGCGAAGGTCCGCGACGCCATGTCCGAGCCGACGTTCCGCGAGGCGCTCGACCGCCGCGTCGAGAGGTTCGACTCCCTGGCCGAGTACTCGCTCGACGAGGCGAGGCGCCGGGCCGAGGTCGTGGGCAAGCCGGCGGCGGGCTGGAAGGCCCCGGGCCTCGACGGGAAGGAGCACGACCTGGGCGACTACCGGGGCAAGGTCGTCGTGCTCGACTTCTGGTATCGCGGCTGCGGCTGGTGCGTCAAGGCGATGCCCCAGATGAACGAGGTCGCCGAGCATTTCGCCGGCAAGCCCGTCGCGGTCCTGGGGATGAACACGGACGGCGACGAGGCCGACGCGAAGCTCGTCGCCGACGTGATGGGCCTCAAGTACGGCACCATCCGCATCGACCGCGAACTCCCCGAGAAGTACGGCGTCCGCGGCTTCCCCACGGTGGTCGTCATCGATCCCGAGGGCGTCGTGCGCGACCTCCACGTCGGCTATTCGAAAGACCTCCGCGAGTCGCTCGCGAAGTCGATCGAGGCGTGCTTGCCGAAGTGACGGGCCGTCGGGGCCTCGGGCTCATTCGTCCGAGGGCCCCAGGTCCCTGCGCCTCGCCTTGGTCTCGCTGTGCTTGCGCTTCGACGCCAGCCGTCGCTTCTGGGAGCCCAGAGTCGGCTTCGAGGGCCGGCGGGGCTTGGGGCGCTCGCACGCCTTGGCGATCAGCTCGACGAGGCGCTCGACGGCGTCGCGGCGGTTCGACTCTTGCGTCCGCTCGGTCTGGGCGAGGATCGTGAGGAAGCCGTCGCCGCCGATCCGACGCCCCGCGAGCGTGAACAGCCGACGCCGCACGTCCTCCGGCAGCGACGGCGAATTCGTCGCGTCGAACCGCAGCCGTACGGCCGTGGAGACCTTGTTGACGTTCTGCCCGCCGGGCCCCGACGACCGGATGAACTCGAAGTCCAACTCCGACTCGTCGAGCGAAACCCGCGGATTGATCTCGATCATCGTGTCTCGCTCGCGCCGGTAGGGTACCGATTCGATGGTCCCCTCTCCCCCCGGGAGAGGGTGGCCCGGAGGGCCGGGTGAGGGTCGTGGCACTGTAGAGATTGCGGCGGTTCACGGCATCGCGAGCCAACGCCATCCCCGAAGCGCGCGGGCCCTCACCCGCCGCTGCGCGGCTGCCCTCTCCCGGGGGGAGAGGGGACATCGCGCTTGCCTTAGTGTAATCGATCGACCGGCACGCCGACGAATTCCCGGGCGTCCTCCGCCGGGCGGAACCACGCGGCGAACTCGGCCTCGGTCGCGCCGCGGGCGATCGCGCGACGGACTCGGGCGGTGGCCAGGAGGGGGGCGAGGCAGGCCATGGCGGCGGTCGCCAGTTGCCAGCAGGTCACCCACCAGGCGACGTTCACCACGGCCAGCGCGGAGAGGCCCGTCAGACCCATCAGGACGACGTGGGGTTCGCACGCCTTGTACGCGGGGAAGGTCAGCGCGCCGAGGCCCCTTCGCGGCCACCCCGGCGCGGGGGCGGGCTTGCCACCGGAGCCGCCATCCACGCGGTAGCTGGCGGCGGTCGCCTTCAGGCGCTGGATGAACGCCTTGTAGCGGCAGTCGTTGTGCAGGCCCAGGACGGCCCAGCCGGCGGCGATCGCGAAGCCGGCGGCGGCCCAGGCGACGTGGCCCGTGCGCGTCGCCAGCCCGAACCCCAGCGCGAAGCCCACGGCCATGTTCTGGACGTGGTGCATCAGGTAGTCGAAGTAGACGCCGTCCAGGCTCGCGGTCCCTCGCCATCGGGCGAGCTGGCCGTCGACGTGGTCGAGCCAGAACGCGAGCCAGAGCAGGGCGACCCCCGCGAAGAACCCCCGCGCGTCCCCGGTGCCGATCGCCGCGGCGCCGGCCAGCCCGGAGAGCATGGCGGCGGTCGTCGCCTGGTGGGCCGAGACGCCGAGCCGCACGGCGGCCCAGGTCCCGTACACGGCCGAGGGCCGCGCGAACCGACGGGCCAGGACGTTGCCGATCTCGCGATGTCGCCCCTTCTGGACGGCCCCCCGCAATTCGTCGAGGGTCGGCCGCGACGGCCTCATCGGGCGAGGCCCGCCGATTCGACCGCCACGGCGGCGTCGTCCGGGGTCAGCTCATAGATGGAATACCGCCGCGTCGGGCCGTTGGGCTCGGGCAGCTCCTCGTCGTAGAGCGGCCGTCGCGTGTCCAGCCAGGGCGCCAGCAGCTCGCCGAGCGTCGGGTCGAACTCGATCTCGGGGCCCTCTTGCGGGGGACAGAGCAACACGTGGGTGAAGCCCCGGCGGATCAGCTCGGCGACGATCTCGCGGTCCGTCTCGCCTCGCGCCCCCAGGTCGGTCCGGCGGCGGTGGGCCAGCTCCATCGTGTAGTCGCGCGGGATGTAGAAGCCGCGATGGTCCTGGCCGATGACGTGGGCCGACTCCGGCAGGTTGGCGTCGATCCAGCGGCCGACGCGGTACGACGGCTCATGGCGGGCGAGGTACTGCTCCGCGGTCTCGCGCCCCAGCACGGCGCCGGCCGAGCGGCCCGCGCGGGCCATCGCCACGCACGACTCCAGCCCCAGCGCCGCGAGCAGGGCGAAGGCCAACGCCCGAGCCGGGATCGTCCGCCGCTCGATCCACGTCGAGGCCAGCCAGGCCACGCCGATCGACATCGGACCCACCGCGATCAGCAGGAACCTCATGCTCTGCCGCTGGGTCATGCAGAGCATCAGGAAGACGTAGCCGAACAGCACCAGCCCGAGCACCCGCCGCGGCGCCCGCTCCAGCAGCAGCGCCGGGAGGAACAGCAGGAAGATCGGCCCGAACTGGTGGGCGAAGCTGTCGAAGCGGTGCGGCTCCAGCGTCAGCGGCGCGATCGACGTCACCATGTTCCACGCCGTCACCGCCAGGGGCCGCTTGATCGGGTCCAGCACCTCGTCAAGCCCCGCGCCGAAGACCGAGCGGAAGAACGGATGGACCGGGTTGCCCGTCGCGATGAACGCCCGCAGGTACCACGCGCCCCCCGCCGCCAGCATGGCCGGGACGAAGTAGGAGGCCAGCGTCAGGCCGTCGGTCCAGGCCCGTTGGGCGGCGCCGCGACGGGCGAGAATCGGCCGAGCGACCAGCCCGGCGACCAGCATCCCGGCCAGCACCAGCGCGGGGTATTTCACTCCGATCGCCAGCCCGGCGAAGGTCCCCGCGACCAGCGCGGCCTTGCGGCCGGGGGCCTCGTACAGCCGCATCCACGAGGCCAGCGCCGCCGTGCCGAAGGCGGCGAGGGCCACGTCGTTGAGCGGGGCGGACATGCCGTTGGTGACCGCCGGGACCAGCAGCGCCCCCGCGCCGGCCCACCAGGCGCGACGCCCGAGCGCGGGCCTCGCCAGCGCCGCGACGTTCGCGGCCATCGCCAGCCCCAGCGCCCACTGGAGGACGCGGCAGGCGACCGGCCCGCGGAACGCCAGGGCGATGAGGTAGAGCATCTCCGTCGCCAGCGGGTAGACCGTCTCGTGCAGGTCGGGCTGGTAGGTCGTCGCCCCTTCCATCAGGAAGACCTTGGGGACCTGCAGGTGGTAGCAGAGGGCGTCTCCGTCCATCACCGGGGCCAGGGCCGAGAGCGCCGTCGCGGCGACCGTCGCCAGCAGGAAGACCCGCATGAGGCGGTCGTAGAGGACGGGCCTCGCGGCGTCGGGCCTGGCGAACGGGACGGCCCCCAGCTCGCGAGCCAGCCGGATGCCCGAAAGCAGGCCGATCTCCGCGGCGACGGCCAGCAACACGGCGAGGGCCACGGCGTTCAGGGCGCGAAACTCGCCCAGCAGGAGGGTCGCCAGCGCGAGGAGGCCGGCCCCCAGCGGGAACGCCAGGCCGAAGCGGTCGACGGGGTGCTCCGGCGCCAGGTCGAGCCGGGTCAGGAGCTTCGCTCCCAGGCCCGTCGCCAGGAGCGTCAGCAGCAGGGCGAAGCCGAGGTCCAGCATGGCGCTTCCATCGGGGGAGAGGGGGGGCGTCAGGCCAGGTCGCCGAGGCGGGCCACGCAGAACTGCGACGTCGCGGCGTCGGCGTCCATCGGGATCGGGCCGACCTCGGCCAGCCGGATCCCCGCCGATCGATACCACTCGGCCGTGTCGTAGCCGTAGCGGTTGTAGCTGAGGTTCGTCTCCTCGTTGTGCGCCGCGAACCGGCGCGCCACGCGGAGGACCTCGCGGCGGATCCGCTCTGCGACCTCCGGCGGGTTGTGCAGGATCACCGCCGAGGTCACGACCATGTCGAACGACCCGTCCGCGAACGGCAGGCTGTCCCCCCGGCCGAGGAACAACGAGGCCCGCTCGACCCCCCGCGACGCCAGGAACTCCCGCCCGCTGGCGAGCTGTGTCGGGCTGAAGTCGATCCCCGCGAGCGGCGCGTCGAGGCGGTCCCGCAGGGCGTTCAGCAGCTTGCCGTACCCGCAGCCGATCTCCAGGATCGACGTCGGCCGGTAGGCGGCCAGCCGCGCGGCGATCCACTCGGCCCGGAGCGTCCGGCCGACCTGGCCTTCCTGCTCGCGGAAGTAGTCGCGGCCCCCCCGCAGCGTCCAGTATTCGCGAGGGTCGGCGTAGACGAGCCGGCGCTTCCACGACGGCCATCGGCCGAGCGTCCGGCGCATCGCCTTGTGCCAGGCGTAGCGGGGGCCGCGCTCGCGGACGGCCCTCCAGGCCCGGAGGGGCAGGGGGGGGGCGGCGGAGATCGTCGTATCCATGGCTTGACCGTCCCTGGTCCTCGCGGCGGGGCGACTGGGGCGAGTCGGCCTCCCCCCGCGTTTCGCGACGGAGTGTACGGGGGCCGCGAGAAGGGGTCAAGTCGAGGCGGGCCGCCGGCCGATCGCGCGCGAGACGCCGGAGATCGCGGTTTGCCGCGGGCCCGGAGGCGACCTATAGTTCCCCGTGGCGTGCCATCCGTTACCCGATCCGAGGCGAGCGAGGGCAAGGTCCCATGGAAGTCGGTCCCGGCGGGGTCCGCGTGAGCGACCGGGTGTTCCGGATCTTCGGGAAGGCGATCCATCCCGAGTGGTTCTCGGTCCGCGCGCATGAGCGGTACGCCCTGGGACCGTGGGAGGCCGACGTCCGGATCGTCCAGGGGGGCCACGTCGTGGTCTTCCGGGCGGGGAACACCGTCGTCACCGAGATCCTGGGCGCCCGCGAGTCCCCCCTGCCGCTCGGCGGCCTCCTGCTGGACTCCCCCGTCGAGGGCGAGCACGTCGAGTCGATCCGCGCGGGCCGCGACGTGGGCTATCAATCCTGCCACGAGGTGGAGCGGGTCGACCCGGAGGTCTTCCGCCACCTCTGCGACGAGGCGAGGCTCGACGCCACCCCCGGCCGGCTGTTCCACGCCTTCGTCCCCGTCCACCGCTTCGCGCCCCGGCCGATCTCGCTGCTCCGCGTCGACCGACTCGCCCGCGGGATCTCCATCCAGGCCTTCCACTCGTTCCCCGACGAGTTGGCCGTCCTGCGGTCGCAATCGCTGTTCGAACTCGACCTCGCCTGAGGTCGCGGGCAGCCCTCGATCCGGGGTTTTCGCCCCGCCGCGACTTCGCGCGACGTTGGCTTCGTTCGTCGCCGAGCCGATTCCTCGACTTGCGTGCAAGTCATGAATCCATGAGGTATTGCGGCGGAATTGAGTTGGCTTCGTTCGTCGTTTTCGAATGCGTTTTCCGCTGACCGTCGCGGCTCTTGGGAGACTGGGATGAAATCGGTCTTCCACTTCGCGAGGGGGGACGGACCACGAGTCGGCCAGGAGAGGGGGACGACACGCGCGAAGGGGGACGGCCGTTATGATGGCCCCCATGATCGGCGATGGCCGGGTTCTCCTACACCGCCGGCGGCGGGCTCACGGGCCCGTCCCGAACCCGACCGTGACGGGGCACGCGACGTCGCCGGCTCTCCTTGCCCTGCTTACCGATACCGGGATGTCAAAGAGCGGAGTCCACGATCTCCAGTGACAGTCCGCGGGCGTTGATCGGGGATTTCATGTTTCCAATTAATTCGTGGCGAGGGCGGGCCTGAGCCGCGCGGTCGGGTAGCCCGCCCCACGGTCAGGCCCCCTTTCCCAGGTCGCCGACGGGCTGCTTTCCACCGGCCCAAGACCGACGAAATTCGGCCTGCCCCGGCCGAATCGGGCGGCGTGGAAGGCCGTCGTCCCGCGGCTTGACGGGTGGTTGGGGGCGCGGCAAGATCCATCGAGGAGGACTCCCCGGAGTCGCCCGGCGCGTCCGGGGCGTCGCGGGGATGGGCCTCCGCGCCGCCCCGACGAGTGGACGGCGTCGGCCGACGTGCGAGGTCGGCCGCCTCGGCGGGCCCGACCCGTTCCCCATGCCCCGGACCCCGAGTCGCGAGCGAGGACGGCCGCGCCGTCCCGGAGGTCGACGATGGAACGGATGGAGCATATCCGCGGCAGCCTGTACGACGACGAGGCCCTCGTGCTCGACGACGTCGACGGCTACCTGACGTGCCACGAGAAGAAGGGGGGGCGGAAGACCCTTTACGGCTATTTCGAGATGCCGACGGAGCGGCTCAAGGTGATCGACCCGACCCGCTGCTATCGCCTGGTGCTGAGCGACGGCCGCAGGGGGAACGTCTACACGGACGTCGTCCCCAGCAACGCCCCCGGCAACTCGGTCGCCGAGTTCCACGTCAGCGGGCCGCTGAAGAAGTGACCGCCGGACGGCCCCCGGCGCGGCCGCGACGGTCGCGCCGGATGCGCCCGAGCCGCCCGGCCGGGGCGGCGAATCGCGGCCCGGTTGGTTGCTTCGGGGCGGCCGGCGGTCCGATAACCAGGGGGGCGGGCGAGCGGGCGTCGGCCGCGGTCCCGGGGGGGCGGCCCCGGCCGGCGGGAATCGGGGCCGCCGGGAAAAAAACCGGGGCCTCCCGATCGCGCCGTAAGTGGCACGGGGGGCAAGCGCCGGCGGTGCCACCGGGCCGTCGCAACCCGGGCTCGCGGCCGGAAGAAGGTTGGCGAGGCCGTCGCGGGTGGGTATCTTGCGGTTCGTCCCCCGAGGGGGCGTCGCTGGGCCGACGGCCTGCCGGTCGGCGTCCGAGGAGTCATGCCAGAGATGCCGGAAACGTCCCGTACCGACCGAGTCCGCGGGTGCCTCCTGGGCCTGGCCGTCGGAGACGCCCTCGGGGCTCCGCTTGAGGGGCTGACGGCCCAGCAAATCAGGACCCACTACGGCAAGGTCCGGAACTACGTCGACGGCGTGCAGGCCTGGAAGCGCAAGCCGTACCGCTGGCGGATGCGGGGCCTCTACTCCGACGACACGCAGCAGGCGCTGGCCCTCTGCGACGTCATGCTGCGACGCGGCGCGGTCGACCAGGGGGAGCTGGCCGGGTTGTACCTGGCGATGGCCGACGCGGAGGGCCCGTTCCTGGGTGCCCACCGCGGGGTCGGCCGGAGCTTCCGCCAGGTGGTCGCCGACCTGCGGATGGGGGTCTCGCCGCGATGGAGCGGCCAGATCAAGCCGGGCATCGGCGCGGCGATGCGGATCGCGCCCGTGGGCCTGTTCCACGACGACCCGGCCGAGCTGCTCGTCCCGGTGATGGAGGCCAGCCTCACGACCCATCGCGACGTGCGCAGCCTGGCCGGCGCGCTGGCCGTTGCCCACGGCGTCCGCCGCATGGCCGCCGGCGAGGCCCGCGACCCCGGCCTGCTGCTGTGGCTGGCCGCCGACGTCGCCCGCGACGAGGCCCGCATGGCCGCGGCGGGCTACGCCGACGTCGTGACCGCCGTCGACACCCACGGCCGCGCCGTCTCCAAGGCCCTCGCCCACGCCGAGACCCTGCTGGACCAGCCGCGCGAGCGGGCCCTGCCCGCGATGGCCGAGGAGGCCAACCGCCACGGCGCCGAGCCCGACTGCAAGCGGCCCACGATGGGCTTCCCCCCCGCCTGCATCCCCGCCTGCCTCTACGTCCTGCTGACGACCGACTCGTTCGAGGAGGCGATGCTGGAGATGATCAACCTGGGGGGGGACGCCGACACCACCGGCGCCATCCTCGGGGCGATGGCCGGCGCCCACTACGGCGTCGACGCGATCCCCGGCCGCTGGCTCGACGGCCTCCAGAACCGCGACGGCGTCGAGCGCCGCGCCCTGGCCATCGCCGGCCGCCCCGCCGACCTGGCGGGCATCCCGGACCTCGTCGCCACCGAGATCGAGCTGAACGCCCGGGAGCGGGCCTGCCTGCCCTCCCCGGCCTCCCTGGCTCGCGGCGACCGCGGGGCCAACTCGGTCATCTGACCCCGGGCGGCTCGATGGCCCGGGATCGAGGGGGGCCCCACGCGGGCTCGCGGGCCCAGCCCCACTTTTTCGGCGCGAGGCTCCCGAGTAAGATAGACTTGAGCGCGCGCCACGCGCGCCCCCGCGTCCCGCTCGGAGCGCCTGCCCGATGAGCACGACCATCCCCGTCCGGATCCGGCGTCAGCTCGACGAGGCCGAGGGGTATCTCATGCTGGAGATGCCCGAGAAGGCCCTGCGCATCCTGGAAGGGCGGTCGGACTGGCCGTTGATGGCCTTCGAGGCCAACTTCCTGAAGGGGGAGGCGTTGCGGTCGCTCGACCGGCATCGCGAGGCGTTGGCGTGCCTGGAGATCGCCGCGGCGCTGCGGCCGGACGACGTGGCGGTGGCGCTGGCGCAGGGGTGGTGCTACAAGCGCACCAACCGGCTCGCGCAGGCGGTCGACGCGCTGGAGCGGGCGTTGCGGCACGACCCGGACAACGCCCTGATCCATTACAACCTGGCGTGCTACTGGAGCCTGGCGGGCAACGCCCCGAAGGCGCTGGCCGGCCTGGCCGCGGCCCTGAAGCTCCGCCCCGAGATGCGGCGGATGATCGCCGACGAGGGGGATTTCGACCCCATCCGGGGCGACTCCGCCTTCGACCGCCTGGCGCGCGGGGCGGCACCGTCGAAGTGACGGGGGCCCGCCGCGGGGCGGCCGAGGAGAGTCGGCCGCCCGGCGCGGGGGTCAGGCCTCGTCCAGCACGCGCTGGGTGATCTCGCGCTCGCAGTACTTGCACCACTTCCAGCGCTTCTCGCCGATGGCCTCGTCCAGGTGCTGATGGGCGACGCGGACGCTGCGGAACCAGATCTTGGTCGGCTCGTCGCCGATCTTCTCCAGGCGGGGGCAGCGGGCGAAGTGGAGGAGGTTCGCCGCGATCGAGCCCTTCCCCTTCACGACGGGGATGACGCCGTGGAAGATGAACCCCACGGCCTCCACCCGCGCCTCGGCGAAGTCGTCGACGGATTCCAGGACTTGGACACCGGCGTGCTCTTTGATCGGCATGCGAAGGATCCCCGGGGATGATTGGTCGACCGGATCATGTCGACCGATAAGCGTGAGTTTAAACAAATCCTGAAGATTCCGCAAGGCGGACGGGCCGGCGGCCCCGGAAGTCGTCGTCGCGAGGCCCTGGGAGGGCCGGGGGCCCCTTGACTTGATCCGCGAGACCGTCGGACATCTGCGCGACCTGCCGCGCTATCGGCAGATCCTCGGCACCCTGGCTCGCTACGGCTATCAGGACGTCGTCGCCGCGCTTCGCCTGGAGGGGATCGTCCGGCCGCTGGAGCGCGCGGCGCTGGGGGAGGCCGCCGCCGGGCTGGACCGCCCCCGCCGGGTCCGCCTGATCTGCGAGGAGCTGGGGCCCGCGTTCGTGAAGCTCGGCCAGGTCCTCTCCACCCGCCGCGACCTGCTGCCGGAGGCCTACACCAACGAGCTGGCCGCGCTGCGGGACGACGTGCGGCCGTTCCCCTCGGATCAGGCCGAGGCGATCCTCGTGGAGGAGTACGGCCGGCCGCTCGACGCCTGCTTCGCCCGGTTCGACCCCGCGCCGATCGCCGCCGCCTCGATCTCACAGGTCCACCGAGCCACGCTCCACGACGGCCGCGAGGTGGCGCTGAAGGTCCGCCGGCCGGAGATCTCCAAGGTCGTCGCCGCCGACCTCGACATCCTCAAGAACCTGGCCCAGCTCGCCGAGCGTCGCGTCCCCGCCCTGTCCGCCTACCGGCCGATGTCGCTGGTCCGCGAGTTCGAGCGCACCATCAAGCGAGAGCTGGACTTCGGCGTCGAGCTGCGCACGATCAAGCGGTGCCAGGCCCAGTTCGCCAACGACCCGACGGCGCGGATCCCGTTCGTCGTGGAGGAGTTCTCCACTCCCCGCGTCCTGGCGATGGAGTTCATCGAGGGGGTCCGCGTCGACGACGTCCCGGGGCTCCGGCGGCTGGGGCTCGACCCGGCGGAGGTGGCGGATCGGGGCGCGGCGATCCTCATCAAGCAGATCTTCCAGTTCGGCTTCTTCCACGCCGACCCCCACCCCGGGAACCTCCGCGTCCTGCCGGGGGGCGTGGTCGCGCTGCTCGACTTCGGGATGTTCGGCCAGCTCGACCTCCGCTCCCGCGAGCGCATCGCCGACCTGCTCGTCGCCCTGATGGCCCAGGACGTCGACGGGGTCCTCGCGACGCTGGACGACCTGGACGTCCGGGGCGAGGACGCCGACCCCCGCGAGCTGCGCCGGGACGTCGGCGAGCTGGTGCAGACGTATTGCGACCTCTCGCTGGAGTCGATCGACCTGTCGGTCCTGCTCGGCGAGCTGGTGGCGGTCGTCCGGCGGCATCGGCTGACGATCCCGCCGGATCTGGTCCTGCTGATCCGCTCGCTGGTGACGATCGAGGGGACCGGCCGGGCGCTCGACCCGGCGTTCGACATCGCCGGGCGGCTGAAGCCGAGGCTCCGCAAGCTGGCGATGCGGCGGTTCACCCCGTCGCGGCTGGCGCGACAGGCGACCGCCATCGTCCAGGACCTCCAGCGCATCGCCACGCTGCTGCCGGACCTCCTCAGCCACTCGCTGGAGTCGATCAAGCGCGGCGAGCTGAACGTGAAGTTCGACCTCCAGGGCTTCGAGCGGCTGGTGAAGCAGCTGACGCGGGCGGCGAATACCCTGGCCGTGGGCATCGTCATCACCGGGCTCCTGGTCTCCTCGTCGTTGATCTACCGCGGCGGCGCGACTACGCTGGCGCAGGTGGGCTACGGGCTCGGCGTGGCTTTGAGCCTGTGGTTGATCTGGAACATGTCGCGCCGGGGATGAGGGAGGGGTGGGGCGGGTCGAGTCGCGGCCGTGGCCCTTGCCGATCGGGCGCGTCGGCTGGCTTCAAGAGCGATCGATTCGGCCACCGATTTCATCCCGTCGACCGTCATGTGACGCGGACGAGCCGGGGGCACCGATCATGTCGAACCTCGTCGGGAGCGGCTGGCCATGGAGATCGTGATCAAATTCGCGTTCATGCTTGCCGGCCCGTTATTCATCTATATCAGCTACGACGCCCTGTTTTCGTGGGTATCCAGGTGTATCGTCGGGACCACGCTCGGCTTCCCGACCGAGTATCGCGTCGGGGATGACGACCCCCGTTATGACCGCTCCAAGCCATGGGCCTCCTTCCATGCGGAAGGCATCGGTGGGCTGACGACGCCGAAGATCGCGTACCTGGCGACCGACGACGGCATGGCTTTCGCCATGCGATCGGCGCTCGGGCTTCCCATGACGCGGACGGTGTGCGTCCCCTGGTCGGCCCTGCGCGCGGAGAAAGTGTCCGATCACATTACCGACAGGAACAGGCTGAAAATCGTGGTCCTCAACCCCGATGGTTCGGTCGCCACGACGCTCGTGCCCCAGGTGCTCACGGATCGACGACGGCTCGCCGCGATCGGCCGATTGATCGCCCGGGCGGACGCGAAGGAATCCCACGCCGGGTAATTCGCCCCCGAGCGGAGCCGACAGGGCCTCTCGGCGCGGCGCGCGGCCCGGGACATCGTCTCCCATTGAAAGGGGTTTCGCCGGGCGTTCGGCGTTGCTCGCCCACGCCGGTGATGAGGGAGGGGCGGGGCGACTCGCGGCCGGGGACCTTGCCGATCGGGCGAGCGTCGCTTATGCTCGAAATCGAGCAATTCACGGAATCGTCGGCGCGAAGCCCCGACGACGCTTACCCTTCGGCGATCGAGATCCTCGCGTGGCCGGTTTCCTCCCGTCGACCCGCATGCGACGCAGCCTGGCCGGAGCCGCCCTGACGCTCCTGGTCGCCATCGCGTGCGCGCCGGCCGAGGCGACGGCGGGCTGCCACCGGGACGCCGGCGGCGATCGAGCCGCGGTCGGGCCGACGCTGGAGAACCTCCGCTCCCTGGGGGCGCTGGCGACCCCGCCGGACCGGGCCGATTCCCTGGCCCACGCCGCGAGCGTCCCCTTCGGCGACCCCCGCGGGGGATGCTCCGGGCCGCTCTGCTCGTCGGACCCCGAGCCGGCCTCGGCCCCCCCCTCGCCCGCCCCGGCCCCGCTCCGGGCGGAGTGGCCCGCGATCGGCGCGGCGCCTCGCGAGCCCGACCCGACGGCGGCCCCCGCCGCGCCCGAGGCCCGCGCGCGCTGGACCAATCCGCCCCTCGCGGGCGTCTTCCACCCCCCGCGAGGGCTCGCCTTCGCCGGCTGACGGCCCGTCCGCGCCCGCTCGCCGTCCGCGCCGCGGTCGCGTTCGCGCCGTCGCGCCTCCATCCCGGTCGCTCCTCGTCGGCTCGATCGAGCCACCGGGGGCGCGCCCGTGCGTCTGGGTCCTGATCTCATTTTCGCGGAGGAAGCGTCGATGGACCATCGGAAGAGCCCCCGAATCCTGATGGGGTTGGCGGCGGCGGCCGGGCTGGCCTTGCTGGCGGCCGGATGCGGCGGCGAGTCGGAGCCCGAGGCGTCGTCGGCGTCCGACGGGCCCGGCAAGGTGAAGCTGGCCTACCTCGGCCTGACGTGCGAGGCGGCCATGTTCGTCGCCCAGGAGAAGGGCTACTTCGCGGAAGAGGGCCTGGACGTCGAGTTCGTGAAGACCGACTGGGACGGCCTGCGAGACGGCCTGGGGCTGGGGAAGTTCGACGCGAATTACACGCTGATCATGTACCTGCTCAAGCCGATCGAGCAGGGGCTGGACGTCAAGATCACCGGCGGCGTCCACTCGGGATGCCTCCGGACGCAGGTCCCCGAGGGCTCGCCCGCGAACTCGCTGGCCGACCTGAAGGGGAAGAAGATCGGCATCCCGAACATGGGGAGCCCGCCGTTCCTGTTCACCAGCCGGGCCATGGCCTCCCAGGGCCTCGACCCCCGGACCGACGTCAACTGGGTCGTCGTCGCCCCCGAGCTGATGAAGATCGCGCTGGAGAAGGGCCAGGTCGACGCCGTGGCCAACTCCGAGCCGATGGGGTCGATCCTCTCGGCCCAGGCGAAGGTGCGGACGATCGCCGACCAGGCGGTCGACGAGCCCTACGACGACGAATATTGCTGCGCCACGGTCCTCAGCGGCAAGTTCGCCGCGAGCAACCCGAAGGCCGCGGCGGCCGTGACGCGGGCGCTGCTGAAGGGGGCCCTCTGGGTCGACACGAACCCGAGGGCGGCGGCCGAGATGGCGGTGGAGAAGAAGTACGTCGCGTCCTCGGCCGAGCTGAACGGCCTGGCCCTGGCCAAGCTCAAGTTCATGCCCAGCGTCTCCGGCTGCCGCGACAGCCTGGGCTCGGCGGCGAGGGAGATGAAGACGGCCGGCCTGCTCAACGCCGGCACCGACCCGGACGACCTCGCCGCGCGGGCGTGGCTCGACCTGGAAGGCGTGACCGACGACTGGATCCGGGGGCTGAAGGTGGAGGAGGTCGCCGGCGGCGGACGCCTCCCGATGCTCGACGACGAGCGGATCGTGGAGCTGGTCGCGGGGGAGACGGACCTGCATTCCATCCTCTGCCCCGGTTGCGCGATGTCCCCCGACGCCGACCTCTGCGGCCGTTGACAAGGAGCCCGAAGACGTTGGCGACCATCCTCGCGGAACCATCGGCCCCCACCCCGGCCCACGTCGACCCCGACGGGGCCGAGCGGGGGCGCGGCCTGTCGTCGCCGGCCTGGGCGCCGGCGCCGGCCGTCGCGGCGGCCCTGACGCTGGCCCTCCACCTGGCACTCCCCGACAGGCAGCCCCCCTCCTCGGGCCGGATGTTCGTCGGGCTGATGGCGGCGATGCTGGCCGGATCGCTCGCCATGGCCGCCCTGCGCCGGACCTCAGGCAAGCTCGGCGCGTGGGCGAGGTATCGCTCCCCGCTGGCGGCGGGGATCATCCTGACGCTCGCGGCGTGGGACCTCCTGACGCTCAAGCTGGCGTGGCTGCCGATGCCGTACTTCCCCGACCCCGAGCGGGTCCTGGGCGCGATGTGGGAAGACCGCGACGCGCTGGGCCTCAGCGCGTTCCACTCGCTCCGGCTGCTGGCCTGCGGCTACGCGGCCGGGGCGGCGGCCGGGCTGGCCTGCGGCATCGTGATCGGCTGGTCCAGGTCGGCGCGATACTGGGGCATGCCGCTGCTGAAGCTGGTGGGGCCGATCCCGGCGACGGCCTACGTCCCGCTGGCGATGGTGATGTTCCCCGACGCCTTCGCCTCGGGCGTCGCGCTGATCGCCGTGGCGGTCTGGTTCCCGGTCACGATGCTGACCTGCTCCGGCGTGGCCGACGTGCCGGCCGCCTACCTGGACGTGGCTCGGACGCTGGGCGCCGGGCGGGCGCACCTGATCTTCCGCGTCGCGCTCCCCTCGGCCCTGCCCAGCGTCTTCCTCGGCCTGTTCATGGGGATGGGCGCCGCGTTCCTCACGCTGATCGTGGCCGAGACCCTGGGCGTCTCCTCGGGCCTGGGGTGGTACCTCAAGTGGAAGCAAGGCTACTTGGAATACCCGCACGTCTACGCGGCGCTCGTGATCATGTCGCTGTTCTTCTCGGGGTTGATGACGCTGCTGTTCAAGGCCCGGGACCGGGCGATGGGGTGGCAGAAGGGGGCGATCCGATGGTGACGGCGCGAGCCGAGACGGCGGCCGAGCCGGCGTCGCTGCACGTCCGCGACGTGTCCAAGGCGTTCCGACGGGCCGACGGCGTCCGGGTGGAGGCGCTCGACCGCGTGACGCTGGACGTCGCGGCGGGGGAGATGGTCGCGCTCATCGGCCCCAGCGGCTGCGGCAAGTCGACCCTCCTGCGGATGATCGCAGGCCTGGAGCGGCCGACGTCGGGCTCGCTGCGGGTCGGCTCGCGGCCGATCGAGGGCCCCGGCGCCGAGCGCGGGCTGATGTTCCAGGATCCCAACCTGTTCCCCTGGAAGACCGTCAGGCGCAACATCGAGACCGGCCCGGCGGCTCGTGGCGTCCTCCGCGAGCATCGGGCCGAGGTCGACGAATACCTGCGGCTGACCGGCCTGGAGCCGTTCGCCGACAGCTACCCGCACCAGCTCTCCGGCGGCATGGCCCAGCGCGCAGCGCTGGCGCGCGCGCTCATCAACCACCCGAAGGTGCTGCTCCTGGACGAGCCCCTGGGGGCGCTCGACCAGTTCACCCGCATGAGGATGCAGGACGAGGTCGTCCGCATCTGGCGGGCGCGGCGCACCACGACCGTCCTGGTCACGCACGACATCGACGAGGCCCTGTACATGTGCGACCGGATCGTCGTCATGACCCCCCGGCCGGGGCGGATCGAGCGCGTGATGGACGTGCCGCTGGAACGCCCCCGCCATCGCAACGACCCCCGGTTCCTGGAGCTTCGCTCCGAGATCCTGGAGATGATGCACCTCGCCGGCGACGACCGCGCCGAGGTCGAAGCCGAGGCCGAGGGGGACGCGCCGTGAGCCGTCGAGGGATCGGGATCGCCGGGGCGCTCGCGGCGGCGCTGGCCGTCGCGGCCGGGGTCGTCGCGTGGTACGCGATCCGGGGGGGCGGCGGGATGGCGCCGGGCTCGCCGCGGTACGAGGAGGCCGTCTCGGCGTTCTCCACCGGGGTCGCGGCGCTGGACACCGACGCCACCGCGATCGCCCGCGACGCCATGACGCGCGCCGTCGAGGTCGCGCCCGAGGAGCCCGCCGCCTGGGCCAACCTGGCGCTGGCCCAGATACGGCTGGGCGACTTCGACGCGGCGGCGACGGCCCTGGACCGGGCCCACGCCCTCGCGCCGGACAGCGGCGCCGTCGACCGCCTGCTCGCCCTGCTGGAGCAGCGCCGGGGGGACTTCGACGCGGCCGTCGAGCACCTGCGCCGGGCCGTCGAGCACGACCCGAAAGACCTCCGATCGCGGTACGCGCTGGCGCAGGAATTGGAGCGTCGCGGCGAGGACGACGCCGAGGCGTTCCGCATGCTGGACGACGTGCTGACGATCGCTCCGGACAACGTCGCGGCGCTGCTGGACCGCGCGCGGATGGCGGCGAAGCTCGACGACGCCGACGCCCTGGCGGACGTGGCCCGACGGCTGGAGGGACCTTCGAAGGCCTGGCCCTCGCGGATCCGCGAGCAGTACGACGCCTTCGCCAAGGCCGCCGCCGCCGACCCCCGCGCGGCGACCACGCGCGTCCTCATGCTCCGCAACGCCCTGGTGACGATCCCGGAGTTCCGGCGGAGCCTGGACGCCCTGATGCTCCCCGTCGGGACCGTCGGCGAGCCGATCCACGCGTTCCTCGCGCTGCCGAACCCCCCCGCGACCCCCGCGCCCCCCGACCTCGCGCTGACGTTCGCCGCCGAGCCGATCGGCGAGGGACCGGCCGGCGCCGCGTTCCTCCTCCCCGACGCCGACGGCGGCGCGCCGACGGTCCTGGCCGCCGACGGCCGCGAGCTGCGCAAGGCCGACGGCTCCGGGACCGTCGCCCCGTTCCCCGGCGGCCCCTCGGCCGTCCCGCCGTCGCCCCACGGCGTCGCCGCCGCCGACTGGGACTCCGACTACCGAGTCGACCTCGTCCTCGCCGGCGCGGGGGGCGTCCGAATCCTCCGGCAAGAGGAAGCCGGCGCGTTCGTCGATGTCACCGAGGCCGCCAAGCTCCCCCCCGAGATCCGCGACGCCGACGCCCACGGCGTCTGGGCCGCCGACGTGGAACTGGACGGCGACCTGGATTTCGTCGTCGGCCTCCGCTCCGGCGCCACGATCGTCCTGCGCAACAACGGCGACGGCGTCTTCGAGCCGATCCCCACGTTCGAGTCGGTGGTCGACCTTCGCGACTTCGCCTGGATCGACATCGACCACGATGGCGACCCCGACGTCGCGCTGCTCGACGCGAAGGGCGTCGTCCACGTCCTGGACAACGAGCGGGCCGGCCACTTCGTCCCCCGCGCGACGCCCGAGGGCCTGGGCCCCGTCGACGCGCTGGCGATCGCCGATCTGAACGCCGACGCCGCGATGGACCTGCTTTTGCTCGGCCGCGACGCGATCCGCCGCCTCTCCGACCGCGGCGACGGGGAGGCCTGGGATCTCGCCGAGGTCGTCCGGTTCGCGGGGCCTCGCGAGGCCGCGCCGGGCGACGCGCGGCTGATCGTCGCCGATCTCGACAACAACGGCGGTGTCGACCTGATCGCGTCCGACGCCGGGTCGACAAGCGTCTGGCTGGGGGGGGAGGCGGGCTCGTTCGTCGCGCCCGAGCACGCCCCCGCGCTGGGGACGAACGCCGTGGCCGACCTCGACGGCGACGGCCGGGTCGACCTGATCGGGCTCGCGGACGGCCGGCCGGCGCGTGGCGTGAATCGAGGCGTCGAGTCCTACGCCTGGCAGGCGATCCGCCCCCGCGCGGCCAAGGCGGTCGGCGACGGACGCATCAACTCGTTCGGCGTCGGCGGCGAGATCCAGGTCCGCGCCGGGCTGCTCGTCCAGACGCAGGTGATCGCGGGGCCGGTCGTCCACTTCGGCCTGGGGAGGCGGGAACGCGCCGACGTCGCCCGCGTGGTCTGGCCCAACGGCACCTCGCAGGCCGAGTTCGACATCGAGGCCGATCGCGCGGTCGTCGCGGAGCAGCGGCTCAAGGGCTCGTGCCCGTTCGTCTACGCCTTCGACGGCGAGCAGGTCCGGTTCGTCACCGACTTCCTCTGGCGGTCGCCGCTGGGGCTCCGCATCAACGCGCAGGATACCGCCGGCGTGGCGCAGACGGAGGACTGGATCAAGATCCGCGGCGACCAACTCGCCCCCCGCGACGGCGAGTACGACGTCCGCGTGACGGCCGAGCTGTGGGAAACACACTACTGGGATCACGTCTCGCTGATGGTCGTCGACCATCCCGAGGACGTCGAGGTTTACGTCGACGAGCGGTTCGCCATGACGCCGCCGAGGCTGGAGGTCCACGCGACGACGCGGCCCGTGCCGGTCGCCTCGGCGCGGGACGACCGGGGGCGCGACGTGACGGAGGTCGTCCGCGCCCGCGACGACAAGCGGCTAGACGGCTTCGGCCGGGGCTTCTACCAGGGGGTGACGCGCGACCACTGGGTCGAGGTCGAGGCCGGCGCCGACGTCCCGGGCGACGGCCCGCTCGTGCTGGTGGCCGAGGGCTGGATCCACCCGACCGACAGCTCCATCAACGTCGCGCTGGGGCAGGGGGGCCACGAGCCCCCGCGCGGGCTCTCGCTGGAGGTCGCGACGGCCGACGGCGGCTGGGACGTCGTCCGCGACGACCTGGGATTCCCCGCCGGCAAGGACAAGACGATCCTGATCCCCCTGGACGGCGTATTCCGGGAAGGGGCCCCGCGAAAGCTGCGGCTGCGGACCAACCTGGAAGTCTTCTGGGACGCGCTCGGCTTCGCGCGCCCGGTCGATCCGTCGGCCCTGGAGACGACGCGGCTGGCGCCGACCACGGCCGAGCTTCGAATGCGGGGGTACTCGCTGATGACCCAGGCGGACGAAAGCTCGCCGGAAATCCCGCGTTATGACGTGTTCACCGGGTCTTCCCAGCGATGGAACGACCTGATCGGACTTTATACCCGCTTCGGCGACGTCCGCGAGCTGATCGAGCGCGTGGACGACCGCTACATCATCGCCAACGCGGGGGACGAGCTGGCGCTGCGGTTCCCCGCGCCGGGGCCGCCCGCGCCGGGGCGCCGCCGCGACTTCGTGCTGATCGGGGACGGCTGGAACAAGGACGGCGACTACAACACGGCCTTCTCGAAGACGGTCCTCCCGCTGCCGTCGCACGCGAATCCCGCCTACGACACGCCGCCGGGCGAGCTGGAGGACGACCCGGTCTACCGGGCCAACCCGGCGGACTGGGAACGGTATCATACGCGCATCGTCATCCCCGGGGTCTTTCGCGACGGGCTTCGGCCCCGGGCGATCGCGACCCCCTGAGCCGACCGGAGGATTTCATGGGCATCGATCGCGGCCGGATCGCCGCAATCATCCTGTTCGTGGGGCTCGTCGCCGCCGTCCCGATCCTCAACCACAAGACCGTGACGGGGAACGTCGACGGGGGCCCGGCGCGCGGGAACGCGCCGTCGGCCTCGCGGTCCGCGTCGGCCCCGGGGAGGGGCGACGCCCGGGCGCGGTACGGGCTGAAGCTGGAGGAGGTGTCGAAGTCGGCCGGGATCGACTTCGTCCACGTCGCGCCCAAGCTCGATCCCAAGCTCGACCACATCATGCCCCAGATCGCCTCGATGGGCGCGGGGGTCTCGGCCGTCGACTTCGACCGCGACGGCTGGATCGACCTGTACGTCACCAGCAGCGGCGAGGGGAGCCTCAACCGCCTCTACCGCAACCGCGGCGACGGGACGTTCGAGGACGTCGCCCCGGCGATGGGCGTGGCCGACCTGAACCGCGAGGGGACCGGCGTCTCCATGGGGACCGTCTGGGCCGACTTCGACGGCGACGGCTATGACGACATGTTCCTCTACAAGTGGGGCAAGTCCGAGCTGTTCCGCAACGACGGCGGGAAGGGCTTCGTCCGGGCGACCGAGGGGACCGGGATCCCCGCCTGGATGAACGTCGGCTGCGCGACGTGGCTGGACTACGACCGCGACGGCCGCGTCGACCTGTTCCTGGGGGGCTACTGGGGCGACGAGCTGGACCTCTGGCGCCTCGACACGACGAAGGTGATGCCGGAGAGCTTCGAGTACGCCAGGAACGGCGGGGGCAATCGGCTGCTACGCAACCTGGGCGACGGCAAGTTCCGCGACGTGACGGCGGACGTCGGCCTGGACAGCCGGCGGTGGTCGCTGTGCGCCGCGGCGGCCGACCTCCGCGGCACCGGCTTCCCCGACCTGTTCGTCGCCAACGACTACGGCGTCTCCGAGCTGTTCGCCAACGACGGCGGCGAACGCTTCCGCGAGATCGGCCGGGAGACCGGCGTGGGCTTCTCCCCCAAGAGCGGCATGAACGTGGCGTTCGGCGACGTCTTCAACGACGGCCGGTTCTCCGTCTACGTCACCAACATCTCCGAGGAAGGGGTGCTCATCCAGGGGAACAACCTCTGGGTCCCCAAGGAGGGGACGTCGGGCGACGGGCTGAAGTACGAGAACCTGGCCGACGCCCTGGGCGTGGAGCTGGGGGGCTGGAGCTTCGGCGCCCAGTTCGGCGACATGAACAACGACGGCACGCAGGACCTCGTCCTGACCAACGGCTACGTCTCCGACGCGCGCGACGCCAGCTACTGGTACGACTACTCCATCATCGCCGGCGGCCACGGGTCGATCATCGCCGACGCGAAGAACTGGCCGGCGATGAAGGGCAAGAGCCTGTCCGGCTACCAGCAGAAGAAGGTCTGGCTCAACGACGGCGCGGGGCGGTTCTCCGAGGTCTCGCAGGCCGTCGGCTACACCGACCTGCACGACGGCCGCGCCGTGGTGCTGGCCGACCTCTGGAACCGCGGCGCGCTCGACCTGGTCGTCGCCAACCAGCGGGGGCCGCTGCTGATCTACAGGAACGACGTCGACCCGGCGAACGGCTGGATCGGCTTCGACCTCCGGGGCGCCGCGCCGAACACCAGCGCCATCGGCGCGGAGGTGCGGCTACACTGGGGCGGTCGGGTGCAGCTGCAGCAGGTCACCGGCGGGGTGGGCTACTCGGCCCAGCAGCCGCGCCGGCTGCACTTCGGGCTGGGGAAGGACGCCGGGGTGGAGCGGGCGGTGATCCGCTGGCCGTCCGGGCGCGAGCAGGTGATCGAGGCCCCCGAGCCGGGGCGGGTCCATACCGTGGAGGAATCCTGATGTCGGCCTCCGTCCTGACCGAGACCCAGCCCGCGCCCCCCGCGCCGACCCCGCCGTCGCGGCTCCGGGCGTTCGCGCGCGACTACCTCTCGTTCAACAACCGCTACCTGCCGCCGCTGCTCATCACGCTGATCCTGCTGGTGGGGCAGGTGGGGTTCGGGTTCCTGGAGAGCTTCACCCGGACGCTGCTGGCGATCGGTGCCTCGATCCTCATGGAGCTGGTCCTGAGCCGGCTGCTCCTGCGCAAGTGGCCCCACCTGGCCAGCTCGTACATCACCGGGATCAGCGTCGGCATCCTGCTGCGGTCGCCGGCGTTCTGGCCTTACGTCCTCTGCTCGTGGATCTCGATCGCCTCGAAGTACGCGATCCGGTGGCGCGGGCGGCACCTCTGGAACCCGTCGAACCTGGGCGTGAGCGTGATGCTGTTCCTCGCGCCGGCGACGGTCGCCTCGCTGAGCGTCCAGTGGGGGAACACGCTCTGGCCGATGCTCGTGGTGTGGACGATCGGCTCGCTGATCATCTGGCGGCTGCGCCGGTTCCACATCTGCGCGACCTACGCCTCGTCGTTCGTGGCGCTGGCGTTCGTCCGGAGCCTGGTCACCGGCGAGCCGTTCCTGGCGCAGGTGGCGCCGATCACCGGGCCGATGTATCAACTGTTCATATTCTTCATGATCACCGACCCGCCGACGACCGTGCGGTCGAAGCGGGGGCAGATCCTCGTCGCGTTCCTGATCGCCGTGGCCGAGATGATCCTGCGGCTCAACCGCGTCGTCCACGCGCCGTACTACGCCCTGTTCCTGGTCGGCCCGACGGCCTTCATGATCGACCTCTGGCTGCGATGCCCCGCGCCCACGCCGGACCCCCGCGCCAGGCGCGAGCCGACGCCGGCGACGGCGCCGACCACCGCCTGACCCGGACAACCCCATCATCCCGAGGAGAATCGGACCATGTTGCAAGGCGTCGAGAGGCTGGACGACCTGATCGGACCCCGCGAGTCGGGGCTCACCGGGGCGACGCTGGCCGAGGTGGAATCGGCCGTCGACCGCGCCGACGTCGCGCGGCTGGGGGCGACCGACGGGCACTTCGCGGCGGTCGCCCGCGAGGGCTGCACCGTGCGCCTGGCGCGGACGATCGGCCTGCCGCTGCGCTACTTCGTCGCCAAGCGCCACCACGGGCCCTACCTGATCGTCTCGGACCGGATCGACGCCCTGTACGAGTACTGCTGCTCGCTGAAGATCGGCTGGCAGTTCGACCCGCTGTACACGCGGATGATCCCGGCGCACTACCTCGTCGAGATCGACCAGGTGGGCTGCCCGGACCCGAACCCGCGCTACCATCGGTTCTTCGACCCGGAGGTCGCCCAGGGCCCGCGCGAGATCGAGGCGGCCGGCGACGCCTACGTCCGCGCGGCCTACGAGTCGGCGCGGTCGTGGATCGCCCGCGTGCCCGACGGCGAGCGGATCGCGATCCTGTTCTCCGGCGGCGTCGACAGCGGCTCGACGTTCCTCATCGCCCGCAAGGCCCTGGCCGACCTGGGCCGCGACCCGAACCTCGCCCGCGCCTACACGCTGGACCTCGGCGGCGGCGAGGACGCCGCGCAGGCCGGGCGCTGGGCCGCCGAGATGGGGCTGAGCGACCAGTGGGAGCGCGTCCCGCTCGAAGGGGCGACGCCCGACCTGGAGGAGGCGATCGCGACCATCGAGGACTACCACCCCCTCGACGTCGAGTGCGCGGCCACGTCGCTGATGCTCCTGAAGGCGATCCGCCAGCGCGACCCGTCGGTCCGCCACCTGATCGACGGCGACGGCGGCGACGAGAACCTCAAGTCGTACCCGCTGGAGGACTCCGACCTCACCATCTCCAGCGTCCTGCGCAACCCGCTGCTCTACCAGGAGGGCTGGGGGATCGACGCCGTGAAGCACAGCCTGACGTACTCGGGCGGGCTCTCGCGGTCGTACACGCGCACCTACGCCCCGGCGCGGCGACTGGGGTTCGAGGCGTTCAGCCCGTACACCACGCGGGGCGTCATCGCCCGCGCCGCGGCCATGCCCTTCGAGCTTTGGCTCAATGGAGACGCGAGCCGGCTCGACACGCTCAAGGCCGACGTCGTCGGCGCGGGGGTGGAGTCGGTGCTGGGCGTGAAGATGCCGATCTTCCCCAAGCGGCGGTTCCAGGACGGCGCGGGGGATTCCTACCGCGGCTGGAAGGTGAGCAAGTCTTGGTGCCGGCAGGTCTTCTTGCGCCAGTGGGAGGAGCGGCTGAAGGTCGCCTGGTCGCCGTTCGCGGAGCGCGTCAGCGGCAACGCGATGCCGACGACGTGAGCCCGCCGGACCACGCCCCATACCCCGACGCGCCGGCCGACCGGGACCGCTGGATCCTGGAACGCCGGCCCCCCCGGAACCCTCTCGACCCGCGGCGGCCCTATGCCTTCCTGGTCGAGTCGGAGCCGGGGCCGTCGGGCGGGCCGGCGGTCGACGTCGCCACGATCTTCCTCACCAACCGCGAATGCCCCTGGCGCTGCCTGATGTGCGACCTCTGGCGCGACACGCTGGAGGAGACCGTCCCGCCGGGCGCCATCGCGGAGCAGACGCGGTACGCGCTCGATCGCATGCCGGGGCTGGTCCCCGAGCGGTCGGAGCTGAAGCTTTACAACGCCGGCAGCTTCTTCGACCCCCGCGCGATCCCGCCGTCGGAATACCCGGGGGTCGCGCGGCTGGCCGCGCCGTTCCGGGGGACCATCGTCGAGTGCCACCCCTCGGCGCTCGGCCGGCGGGCGCTGGAGTTCCGCGACCTTTTGGGGAAGCCCCTGGAGGTCGCGATGGGGCTGGAGACGGTCCACCCCGAGGTCCTCGAACGGCTCAACAAGCGGCTGACGCTCGACGGATTCCGCCGCGCCTCGCGGTTCCTGGCCGAGCACGGCATGTCGCTGCGCGTCTTCATCCTCGTGCGACCGCCATGGCTGACGGAGGCCGAGGGGCTGGAGTGGGCGAAGCGGTCGCTCGACTTCGCGTTCGATTGCGGCGCGGCCGTCTGCTCGCTGATCCCCACGCGCGGGGGCAACGGCGCGATGGAGGCGCTGGCGGCCTCCGGCGACTACGCGCCGCCGTCGCTCGCCTCGCTGGAGGCGGCGACGGAATACGGGCTGTCGCTTGGCGCGGGGCGGGTCTTCGCCGACCTCTGGGGCGTCGAGGCCATCCCGCGCTGTCCGTCATGCTCGGCGGCGCGCGTGGAACGGCTCCGCGTCATGAACGCGACCCAGCAGGCGCCGCCGCCGGTCGCCTGCCCGGACTGCGGCTGACGCTCAGCGCGGCCAGCCGGGCTCGGGGGCGGGGAGGTCCATCGGCGTCGGCGGCCCGCCGGGCGGGGCGTAGCGGTCGATCGGCGTTTCCGGGGCGACGAGCGGGATCGAGTCCTCGGGCCGGATCGTCGGCATCGAGCCGCGGCGTGGCGGCGGCAGCGCGGGCACGGCCTCGACCGGCGCGAACGGCGACGGCGTCATCGGGACGGCCGGGACGCTCAGGGTCGTCGGCGCGAGCGGGTCGAGCATGGTCTCGGGCGCGGAAGGGACGATGATCTCTCCCGGCTCGGCCCCGAGGGGCGGCACGAATTCGTCGAAGTCCGACGACCCCGGCCCGCAAACGTCGCACGCCTGGACGCACCCCTTGCCCACCGACTTCAGGGCCTTCTTCGCCGCGTGGCGCGCGATCAGGCTGGAATCGGTCTCCGCCGCGCGGGCCAGCGCCTCGTGAGCGATCGGCAGGCACGGCCGCATCTTGCCCAGCGACGCCGCGGCCTCCTGGCGCACCAGGCATTGGCGGTCGTGCAGGACCGCTGCGGCCAGCGCCTCGACGGCCTCGGGATGACTCTCCCAGTCGTAGCCCCCAAGCTCGCGCGCGGCCTTGCGTCGCGCGACCCACAGGCAGGCCGTTTGCAACTTCTCGACCTTCGCCCGGACCGCCGCGTCGGTCTCGCCGCACCCTCGGCAGTCGCCGCCCGCCTCGACATGCCCGGCATGGATCCCGACCGAGGCCGCCAGGATCAGGGTGAGACTCGCCATCGCCATCGGATCGACTCGCGAAAGGTGACAGGATTCAGGCTCTATGACGTCTGAATCAACCTTAGCGCGAGTAGTTGCCCAGGCAACCCATTTTTACTAAAGTCACGCGGGCTTGAAGGGAAGCCGTGTTTGCTGAGGGCGGTTATGTCGATTGTCGGGGCAGTGGTCGATGAGCGTCGAATGAATTGCGACGGGCTCGGCCGACGCTCCATGTCCACCAAACGTGGAACGCGCGTCCCCTCTCCCCCCGGGCATAGGTATGGTCACATGCTCTGTAGGAAACCGGTGAACCGGCGTCGACGAGGTTCCGTAGTATGAGTTGTGAAGACGAGCAAATCCCCGCGTCGCGTCCTGCATACTGCTTATGAGGCGGCCCGCGCCGCGCTGCCCGACCATCGGCACAAGTACAGCCCGAAGAAGTTCACCCAGCCGCAACTCCTGGCCTGCCTGGTCCTGAAGGAGTTCCTCAAGGTCGACTACAGGGGGCTCGCGGCCCACCTCGCCGACCACCCGGCGCTCTGCTGGTCGATCGGCCTGAAGGCGGCGCCGCACTACACCACCTTCCAGAAGGCCGCCGCACGGCTCCTGGCCGCACGGCCGGGCCGGTTGATGTTCGACGCCGTGCTCGAACGGGCGCGGAAGGACGGGACGCGGAGGCGCCGCGTCCGCCTGGCGGCGGTCGACGGCACCGGCCTGGAATCCCGCCACGTCAGCCGCTATTTCTCCAGGCGACGGGCCCGCGGCGACCCGGACGCGGGCCGCGTCTATTCGCACTTCCCGAAGGTCGTCTTCGTGGTCGATTGCCAGAGCCATATGATCCTGTCGGCGGCGACGGGGCGCGGGCCGGGCTCGGACCTGGCGCAGTTCCGGAGGGCGTTCGTCCGGGCGATCGGGCGGGCGAGGATCGGGACGCTGCTCGCCGACGCCGACTTCGACGCCGAATGGGTCCACGAGGCGGTCCGCTCGCGGGGCGTGCGGACGATCGTCCCGCCCACGCGGGGCCGGCCGTCGGACAAGCCGCCCGCCGGCCGCTGGCGGCGGGTGATGCGGGAGCGGTTCGCGGCCTTCAAGCGCAGGTACGGCCAGAGGTGGCAGGTCGAGACGGTGAACTCGATGATCAAGCGTCATCTGGGCTCGGCGCTCCGCGCGCGGACGGAACCGTCCCAGGCCCGCGAGATCATCCTCCGGGCCATCACTCTCAACGTTATGATCGTGCGACTATGGGTTTTCTACAGAGCA